>CAYXRQ010000303.1:0-2097 GCA_964466765.1 uncultured Bifidobacterium sp.
GCGGGCCTGCTGAGTTTCTGGCTGATCGACGGCACCGCCTGACGGGGGCGTGCGTGCCGCCGGCTCCGCAGGGGACCGGTCAGTGCACGTGGCGGGCGAGCGCCGCCTTGATCTCTGCCTCCGCGGCGGCGCGGCCCTCCCAGCCCTTCACCGTGGTGTCCTTGTTCGGCTCCAGCAGCTTGTACACCTCGAAGAAGTTGCCCACCTCGTCCAGCAGGTGCTCGGGCAGGTCCTCGATGTCGCCGTACGCGGCGAAGCGCGGGTCGTGCGAGGAGACGCACAGGACCTTCGCGTCCGGGCCCTTCTCGTCGGCCATCCAGAACACCGCGACGGGCCGCACCCACACGTGACACCCCGGGAACGTCGGCTGGCTGAGCCACACGAGCGCGTCCAGCGGGTCGCCGTCCTCGCCCAGCGTGCCGGGGAAGAACCCGTAGTCCAGCGGGTACTGGGTGGCGGTGAAGAGCGTGCGGTCCAGCCAGATGTGGCCCGTCTCGTGGTCCATCTCGTACTTGTTGCGCGACCCCTGCGGGATCTCCACGACCATCTCGACTTCCAGCATGGTTCTCCCCGCGGGCGTGCGGCCCCGCCGGGTGCGGGGGCCCCACATAGTCGCCCACCGCACCCGCCGGGGGCAAGTCAACCCGCGGCGTCGATGTGGCCGCAGATCTCCTCCAGTGTCGCCGCGAGCACGTCCATGCCGCGCGGCATGCGCACTGCCTCCCCGCCCCACCGCACGAATGCCCCGTACACGCCGAAGGCGACCTCCACCTGCTTGCCGCGGTGCTCGCCAAGCACGCGGGGGGTGCGGTCCTGCAGGAACAGGGCGAACACGTGCTGCTTCGTGAGCGTGTCCATCTCGGTGTTGTCGGGGATGCCGATCGTGCGGTCGCCGCACACCAGGTAGGGCCTGGGCACCCAGGCCCCGCGCCGCGACTTGAAGGCCTTCCCGGCACGCAGCACGACCTCCTCCCCCAGTTGCGGGTGGGTGCCGAACGAGGCGACGGGCCTGGTGCGCGGGTCGAACAGGTCACGGCCCTCCTCGATCAACCGCGAGAGCGCGGGCCACGTCCCGTCGCCGTCCTGCCAGAACGCAGCGAGCACATCGGCGTACCCGGTGGTCCCGTCCGCCACGTCGGAGAGCCTGTCCTCCATCGCGCTGGTGAAGCCGCTCGCAGTCAGTGCGGAGAAGCACGTCTCCATCACCGCGTCCACTGCGAACGCCGTCACCGTCGGGATGAGCGCACGGTCGCCGCGCTTCGACCACAGGTATCGCTCACGCAGCGAGGTCATGATCGACGAGTACGTCGACGGCCGCCCGATCCCCTTCTCCTCGAGGACCTTGATGAGGGATGCCTCGGTGAACCGTGCGGGCGGCTTCGTCTCGTGCCTGGTGCACCCGAACGACGTCACGGGCACCACATCGCCCACGGCGAGCGGGGGCAGCACCGGCTCGCCCGCCTCGTCGCCCGTGGCGAGGCGGAAGCCGGGCACCTCGATGACCGTGCCCGCCGCGGTGAACACGCACGTCTCGTGGCGGCCCGATGCCATCGCGGTCAGGCTGACCGTGGTGGTCGTGCCCGTGGCGTCCAGCATCTGCGAGGCGACCGTGCGCCGCCAGATGAGGTCATAGATGCGGGCCGCGTTCGCGCCGGACGTCTTCACGGCGCGGCGTGACATCGCGGTGGGGCGCAGCGCCTCGTGGGCCTCCTGGGCGTTGCGGTTCCTCGCCCTGAAGAACCTCGCCTTCTCCGGCACGCTCGCCTCACCGAACAGCTCGATCGCCGTGGCCCGGGCCGCGGCCGTGGCCTGGGGGGCCATGTGCGGGCTGTCGGTGCGGGGGTAGGTGATGTGCCCCGCGGCGAACAACGCGTTCAGCGCGGCCTGGGCGGCCTTCGTGCCGATGCCCAGCCTGTTGCCGGCGTCCTGCAGCAGCGTGGAGGTCACGTACGGCAGCGGCGCACGACGGCGGTAGTCACGCGTCTCCACGCCGGACACCGTGACCACGGCACCCTCGAGCCGCATGACGAGATGACCGGAATCGATCTCGTCGAAGGCGTGCATGTCGCGGGGGATCTCGCCGAACTCGTCGAAGTC
>CAYXRQ010000304.1:0-2097 GCA_964466765.1 uncultured Bifidobacterium sp.
CACTGGCTGACCAGGTGACAGCGGTACCGCACGGGCGGTACTTTTCGGTCTGGTAGCCGCGCAGCGCGCACCGTTCAATCACTGCATGAGCGGTGCGGCGGTGGTCAACGACGGGAGCGTGCGTTCCGCGACGCCTGTCCACCCGTTCGTCAGGCACGTCCGCACGGTGACCGTCTCGCTGTTCGGGCTGCTCGCGGCCGCCACTGTCCTGCTCGCCCTCGCCTCGCGCGGCACATCCGTGGCTGGGTTCGGCCTGCCGGGCCGGGAGATGCTGATCGTCACCTCCGGGTCGATGTCGCCCGCGTTCCGCACCGGTGATGCGATCACCGTGAGACGTGTCGACCCGGGTGAGGCGGCGCGACTGTCACCCGGGACTGTCGTGACGTTCCGCCCCGCCAACGGGCGTGCCTCGCTCATCACGCACCGAATCACCGAGGTGCGGACCTCGGCCGGCGGGAGACGCGTCTACACCACGAAGGGCGACGCGAACACCTCCCCCGACACCGCGGACCTCGACCCCGCGCGCATCATCGGCGTGCTCGACAGGACGATCCCGCGCCTGGGGTACGTGCTCAACGCCCTCCAGCAACGGGTCGTGATCCTGATGCTCGCCCTCGCCGCGCTCCTCGGGAGCCTCGCGGCCATGACCTGGCCGCGCACAGCGGCCACGGACCCAATCCCCCAACAAAAGGAAAACCAATGAAGAACAGAACAACCAGGTTCGCGTCGTCCCTCGGGTCGGTCGCGCTCGCCTTCGCGGCGGTGTCCGCACTCGCGGTGGGTGCCACGATGGCGCTCTTCTCCGCCACGCAGACGAGCGGGTCGAACACGTTCGCCGCGGGCACCGTGAGCGTCGGGCTCGGCTCCACGAGCACCACGTGCACGGTGACCAACATGATGCCCGGCGACTCGTCGGCCAACTACGGCTCCGGGTCGGCATCGCTGACCCCCTGTGATTACCGGGTGAAGTACACCGGCTCCGGCGCGGCGTGGCTCGCGGTCGACGTGGCCGTCACTGCCGGGTCACCCGCTCTGTTCACGGCCACGTCAAGCGGCCTGCAGTTGAAGATCGGCGTCAACGGCGGGGCCTCCATGGTGAGCGGCACCACGTTCAAGACGCAGGCCGGCGCCAACACCACCCTCACGGCCGGGTCACCGGTGTCCAACCTGCTCGTGTCCTCCGTGCCGGCGACCACGAACGACCTCGTCACCTTCGACATCGACTACCTGCTCCCGCTGATCGCTCCGAACGCCCTCCAGGGCGGCACGACGACTGTGACCCTCACCTTCCATGCGGTGCAGTCGTCGAACCAGCCGATCGGCGGCTGCGTGGCGGGACGCCAGTGCTCTGACATCACCTGGAGCTGATGCAATGCCTCGTGCACGGTGGGCGGCTCTGGCACTCGGGGGTCTCCTCGGTGTCGCCATTGACTCCCTCCCGCCCACCGTGCACGACACCTCCGCCCTCTTCGCCGGCGTGACCGCCCCGCGGTCCCACCAGCTGGGGGGCGGGTCGTTCTCCCCCGCCGTCGCCCCCGCCGTGACCCGCACGGCGAGGGGCGTGAACCTGTTCCTGTCCTGGCCCGCCGTGACCTTCTCCTCCGGCGCCAGCCCCTCGTACGTAGTGACGCGGGTACAGACGGACGGGACGCAGGTCACGGTGTGCACAGGAGTCGACACCCCCGTGGTGTCGGCGGGCACGGTGTCCTGCACGGACAAGAAACCCCCGGCAGGGAGCCTCTATTCGCAGCAGCCGGTCCTGGTGGTGGGCGGGCAGGTGACGTGGTCCCTGCCGCCCAGCATCCCGGCATGACCGCGGGGGCTGTGCCATTCGCCCACGGAAACATTGGGGGAAATCCACCCATTGCCGTGCGCCACCGACTAGACAATGGCCCATGAAGAAGCGTGAGCTCATCCAAGCAGTAGCCATCCACACCGACGTCGACAACAAGACCGCGGCCAAGCTCGTCGAGGGAACCATCGACGTGATCCTGGCAACAGTCGCGAAGGGCGACGTCGTCAACATCTCGGGGTTCGCCAAGTTCGCGAAGATCAAGCGCCCCGCGCGCATCGGTCGCAACCCTGCCACCGGTGAGC
>CAYXRQ010000305.1:0-2069 GCA_964466765.1 uncultured Bifidobacterium sp.
GCTCGTGCTCGCGCATCACTTGCTCCGCGATTCCTCGCCGCGCGGCGAGCGCAGCACGCGGGCAAGTTCCTCCACGGCGCGCTGCTCGTCCGCGGAGAGCACGTCCGGGACTGCCACCTCCACCGTCACGATCAGGTCACCGCGCTTGCCCTCGGCACCGATGCCGTGGCCCTTCACGCGGTGCCGGGATCCGGACTGCGTGCCCGCCTTCAGGCGCAGCGACACGTCGCCGCCCTCGAGAGTCGGCACCGCGATGGTGCCGCCGAGCGCCGCCTCGGTGAAGGACACGGGCACCTTCACGAGGAGGTTCGTGCCCTCGCGGCCGAACGTGCGGTGCGGCACCACGTTGCACTCCACGAATAGATCGCCGGCCGGACCGCCGTTGCGCCCGGGGCGACCCTTGCCCTTCAGGCGGATGCGCTGGCCGTTGTCGACGCCGGCGGGGATGCGCACCTTCGCGTCCGTTCCGGGCACGACCGTGGTGGTGCCGAACGCGGCGTCGTTGAACGAGAGCGTGAGGGAGGTGACCATGTCCTGGCCCCGGCGCGGCCCGTTGCCGAAGCCGGCGTTGCGCGCGGCACCGCCGAACATCTGCGAGAGGATGTCGTTCAGCCCGTCGCCTGACATGTCGAAGTTGAACCCGCCGCCGGGGCCGCCGGGGCCGAACCCGCCCATCGGCCCCATGCGCCGCACCTCGTCGTACTCGGCGCGCTTCGTGTCGTCGCCGAGAACGTCGTAGGCCGCGGAGATCTCCTTGAACTTCTCCTCCGCCGCAGTGTCACCCGGGTTCGCGTCGGGGTGGTACTGGCGCGCGAGACGCCGGTACGCCTTGGTGATGTCCTTTGCCGGTGCGTCCTTGGGCACGCCGAGGACCGCGTAGTAATCCTTCTCGAACCACTCGCGCTGCGCAGCCAACGTCTATCCCCGCACCTTGACCATGGCGGCGCGCAGCACGCGCCCCTTCCAGGTGTACCCCGTGCGCAGCACCTCGGTGACCACGGGCTCGCCGCCGTCACCGGGCTCCTGCATCACGGCCTCCGCCTGCGCCGGGTCGAATGGCTTGGCGAGGAGGTCCATCGCCTCCAGGCCCTGCTTCTGCAGCGCACCGATGAGAGCGGACCACACGGGCTTCACGTCCTCCGCGCCGTGGGCGTATGCGGCCTCGCACGCGTCCAGCACCGGCAGCAGGGCCTCGGCCAGGCGCCCGGTTGCCCGGTCGACCTCGTCGGACTGCGTCGCGGCGACGCGCTTCTTGTAGTTCTCGAAGTCGGCCTGCAGTCGCAGGGCGATGTCCTTGAACTCGTCGCGCTCGATGACCGCGACCTCCAGCTCGCTCAGCGGGGAGTCGGGCCCGGTGGCGTCTGCTTCCGCGGCCGGCGCCTCCTGGTCCGTCTGCCCTTCGAGCTGCTGCTCGGGGTTCTCCTCGGTCATGACGGCTTACTTCTCGTCGACAATCTCGGCATCGACGATGTCGTCGTCCTGCCCGGATGCGCCCGATGCGGACGAGCCCGCGGCGTTCGCGTCGCGCGAGGCCGCCTCGTACAGCTTCTGGCTGAACGCCTGGCTGGCCTGCATCAGCTTCTCCGTGGCGGCCTTGATTGCATCAAGATCGCTGCCGGTGAGCACCGTCTTCAGCTCCGCGAGCGGTGCCTCGACAGCCGACTTGTCGGCCTCCGCGATGCCCTCGGACTGGTCACGCAGCAGCTTCTCCGTCTGGTACACGAGAGAGTCCGCGTTGTTGCGCACCTCTGCCTCGTCGCGGCGACGCTTGTCCTCCTCGGCGTGGGCCTCGGCGTCCTTCACCATGGACTCGATGTCCTCCTTGCTGAGGGTGGACTGGCCGGTGATGCGGATGTCGGCCTCCTGGTTGGTGGCGCGGTCCTTCGCCGTCACGTGCACGATGCCGTTCGCGTCGATGTCGAACGTGACCTCGATCTGGGGCATGCCGCGCGGCGCCGGGGGAAGGTTCGCCAGCTGGAACTTGCCGAGAGTCTTGTTGTAGCTGGCCATCTCGCGCTCGCCCTGCAGCACGTGGATCTCCACCGACGGCTGGTTGTCGTCGGCCGTGG
>CAYXRQ010000306.1:0-2061 GCA_964466765.1 uncultured Bifidobacterium sp.
GGCAAATCCGCCGAAGAGCGGCGCGTCTCAGCAGCCGAGCGCGTCGGCGAGAGCCTGCACCAGGCGCGACGGGCGCTCCGGGGACACCACAGGGACAGGGCGCAGCACGGTCGCCGTGCGGCCCGGCAAGTCCGTCCGCCACTCGTCGACCAACGCCTCGGCCGTGGCGCACGACACCGCGAACAGGAACGACGGAACCGGCCGCACGGGCTCGCGCTCGCTGATCGGCACGGGGTTGTTCGGCCATGCCCCGTAGACCATCGCGGAGCTCACGAGGATCACGTGCGTCTGGCCCGCCTCGGTGGCGCTGCGCAGGAACGACCGCGTGACATCGACGATCAGGTCGGCGCGGTCGAACGAATCCGCGTACGCGCTGATGTCCAGTTCCGGGCACGGCACCAGCCCGTCAAGGTCGACGTCTGCCATGCATGTGAGGCTAACGGCACATAGCCTGAGCCCATGACGGACGACGGTGCACAGGAACCGATGTTCCCGTTCGGGAACATCCCGTTCCTGAACGACATGATGAAGGCGATGGCCTCCCAGGGGCCGCTCAACTGGGAGCTCGCCTCCCAGGCGGCGGCAGCGGCCGCGCGCGGCGACACACCGGACACCGAGACCGACCCCGCCACCCGCATCACGTACAACCGCCTCGCCGACATCGCCGACATGCACGTCCGCCAGGCGACGGGTCTCCCCACCGGCCCGGGCGAGAGGCACACCGAGATCCTCACCACGACCCGCGCGCTGTGGGCACACCGCACGCTCACCGACCTGCGTCCGCTCTTCACCGACCTGGCGGCGGCGCTCAACCGTCCGCAACCCGGCGCGCAGGCCGACCCCATGGCGGCGATGTTCTCCCAGATGTCGACGCTGCTCTTCCCCACGCTCATGGGCATCACCATCGGGTCCATGGTCGGTGCACTCGCGCAGCGTGCGTTCGGCCAGTACGACCTGCCGCTCGCGAGGCCGCACGCCGATGCGATCCTCGTGGTCGGTGCGTCGGTGGAGTCCTTCGCGTCCGACTGGTCGATCGCACCCGACGACCTGCGGATGTGGGTCCTCACGCACGAGCTCGCCTCCCATGCGGTCCTGAACACCCCCGCCGTCACCGACGGCCTGATGCGGGACGTCTCGGCCTACGTCGGGATGTTCCGCCCCGACCCCGAGGCGTTCATGTCCGCCATCGGTGACATCGACCCGTCCGACCCGTCCGCGATGGAGAGCCTGCAGAAGACGCTCGGTGACCCCATGACCGTGATCGGTGCGATGAGGTCGCCCGAGCAGGAGGCACTCGCGCCCGTCCTCGACGCGCGGGTCGCCGCGGTCACCGCGTGGATCGACCACGTCGTCGACACCGTGGGGGCGCGCCTGCTCGGCAACGCATCTCCGATCGCGGAGGCGGTGCGCAGGCGCCGTCTCGACGGACGCACGGATGCCGACCTCGCCGAGCGGCTGCTCGGTGTCTCGTTGTCTCGCGCCGTGCAGCGCCGCGGGGCTGACTTCGTGTCCGGTGTGCTCGAGCGTGCCGGTGAGGAACCGCTCCGCGCGATGCTCGGGTCCCCCGGTCGGCTGCCCACGCCTAACGAGCTGGACGCCCCCGGTCTCTGGCTCGCCCGCCTGGAGATTGGCTAGCGCGCCGGTCGCGCAGCAGCACAACAGCACCCACGGCACCGAGGAGCCCGATCGTCCACGAGCCCACGTGCCCGTCGAAACTGAGCACCACCGGCACCAGCCCGCCCGCGACCCACGCGAGCTGGTTGTGGGTCTCGAACCGCGCGAACGCCCCGACCTTGTCCGCGTCGGGCGCCCCCGCCTGCACGGTCGACTCGAACGCGACGCGCCCGATGGCCGCGGCGGAGTTCACGACAGCGGTCAGGAGGATGCCGGCGATGAACACACCGCTCACGCCGGCCCCGATCCCGGCAACCGCGATCATCACCAGCGAGAGAAGGAGCATTGACTCCGTGCGCATGCGGCTGCGCAGCGACGGCGCGGCCCAGTTGGCCGCGAGGATGGAGAGGTTCCCCAGCCCCACCGCGAAGGCGAACCATGCGGTGC
>CAYXRQ010000307.1:0-2053 GCA_964466765.1 uncultured Bifidobacterium sp.
GAGCTCGTCCTGCCCGCCGACCTGGTTCACGTAGACCACCGGTGCACGCGAGGCACGGGCCCGCTCGGCGAGCATCTCCTCGCGCGCGGCGTGCTTGCCGTCGTGGTACGGGGAGCCGTTCACGTTGAGGATGACCTGCGCACCTGCCCGCGACTGCGCCCGCACCGGGCCGTCCGCCGACCAGATGTCCTCGCACACGGAGATGCCGACGCGCGCGGAGGCGACCGTGACGATCCCCGCCACGGCCCCGTTCGTCTCGGCGGGTCCCGGCGCGAAGTACCGCTGCTCGTCGAACACCGCGTAGTTCGGCAGCAGCTGCTTGCGGTAGACGGACATGACCTCGCCCTTCCCGCAGAGCGCGAGGGCGTTGTGGAGCCGGCCGTCCCTCGCCTCCACGAACCCGACCAGCGCCCAGCACGACGACCCGGCAGTGGAGAGCGCGAACTCGGCGAGGGCCCGCATGTTGTCCTTCACGAACTGGGGCTTGAGCACCAGATCCTCGGGTGGGTAGCCCGTGACGGCCAGCTCGGGGAAGACGACGATGTCGGCCCCTGCCGCCTCCGCGCGGGCGTGGTCGGCACGCATCCTGGCCGTGTTGCCGGCGAGGTCGCCGACCGTCTGGTTCAGCTGCGAGAGCGCGACCCTCAGGGTCCCGGGCGCCTTACTCACGGGGAAAGCCTTCGTCGGGGGCGCCGCGGTTCACGTCCCCGAGGCTAGCGAGGCGATTATCCACAGGGCTTTGCCCGACTTCGGCCCGTTGCGGCCCATCTGTGGCCCGTGTGTGACCCAGCTGCGGCCCGTCTCTCGCCCGTCATCCTTCTGGCTTCCCGCCGGGTCGGGCCGCCCCGGGTCGTTTCACACAGCGTTTACAAACCGAACATGGCAAAGAAACTGCCCGCTGACATCCTGAAAGCACTACATCAGAGGGACCCCCGGGACCCACGACAGGTAAAGGAAGCCACCGTGCCCATTCAGGCCGAATACATCTGGATCGACGGAACGTCCCCGACGCCGCTGCTGCGCTCCAAGACCAAGGTCATCCCCGACTACGCGGGTGCCCTCACCGACATGCCGATCGACGAGTGGGGCTTCGACGGCTCCTCCACCGAGCAGGCCACCGGCGAGTCCTCCGACTGCATCCTCAAGCCGGTGTTCCACTGCGCCGACCCGATCCGCGGCGGCAAGAACATCCTCGTGCTCTGCGAGGTTCTCCTCGCCTCCACCGGCGAGCCGCACCCGACCAACACGCGCGCGGCCGCAGCCGCGGCGCAGGCAAAGTTCAAGGACCAGGAGATGTGGTACGGCATCGAGCAGGAGTACACGATGCTCCGCCTCGACGGCACCCCGTACGGCTTCCCCGTGGGCGGTTACCCGAAGCCCCAGGGCCCGTACTACTGCGGCGTCGGCGCGGGCCGCGTCGTCGGCCGCGACATCATCGAGCTGCACACCCAGGCCTGCATCGATGCCGGCCTGCGCATCTCGGGCACCAACGCCGAGGTCATGCCTGGCCAGTGGGAGTTCCAGATCGGGCCCGGCGACGCGCTGACCGTCTCCGACCACATGTACGTGGCCCGCTGGCTGCTCCACCGCATCGCCGAGGACTTCGACGTCGTCATCTCGTTCGACGCCAAGCCCGAGAAGGGTGACTGGAACGGCGCAGGCGCGCACACCAACTTCTCCACCCGCGCGATGCGCGAGAACTACGACGCGATCATCGCGGCGTGCGAGAAGCTGGGCACCCGCGTGCTCGAGCACGTGGAGAACTACGGCCACGACATCCAGAGCCGCCTCACCGGCAAGCACGAGACCGCACCGTGGAACCAGTTCAGCTACGGCGTGTCGAATCGCGGTGCGTCGATTCGTATTCCGTGGCAGGTCGCCAAGGAGCGCAAGGGTTACGCCGAGGATCGTCGTCCGAACGCGAACATGGACCCCTACACCGTCACCCGCCTCCTCATCGAGACGGTCTGCGGCTGAGACGAACCGGCGGTCCCCGGACCGCGCGACAATCAACGAGGGGGTCGGGGCAACCCGGCCCCCTCGCCGTTTCCGG
>CAYXRQ010000308.1:0-2041 GCA_964466765.1 uncultured Bifidobacterium sp.
CTGCGCATCTCCGTCACCGACCGCTGCAATTTCCGCTGCACCTACTGCATGCCCGCCGAGGGCATGACCTGGCTGGACCGGGCCGAGGTGCTCACCTACGAGGAGATCGAGCGCGTGGCGCGCATCTGCGTGGAGCGCTTCGGGGTGGACAGCCTGCGCCTCACCGGCGGCGAGCCCACCGTGCGGGCGCACCTGCCGCTCCTCATCGCGCGCCTCGCGGCGCTGCGGCTGGCCGACGGCAGCACGCCCGACCTGGCTCTCACCACCAACGGCGCCACGCTGCGCAACATCGCGGGCGAGCTGCGTGATGCCGGCCTCGCCCGCATCAACGTCAGCCTGGACACGCTGCGCCGCGACCGCTTCCTCGCCATGACCCGCCGCGACGAGCTGGAGAACGTGCTCGCCGGCATCGCGGAGGCGCAGGCCGTCGGCTTCGACCCCGTGAAGGTGAACGCGGTCATCGAGCGCGGCGCGAACGACGACGAGGTGCTCGATCTCGCGCGCTGGGGCCGTGACACCGGGGTCGAGGTGCGCTTCATCGAGTTCATGCCGCTCGACGCCACCAACGAGTGGGAGCGCGCGAAGGTGGTCACCCAGGACGAGATCGTCGCGGCCATCGCGGCGGAGTTCCCGCTGAAGCCGGTCCCGGCCCGCGGTGCCGCCCCGGCGGACAGGTGGCGCTACCTCGACGGCCGCGGCACGGTGGGCGTGATCCCCAGCGTCTCGCACCCCTTCTGCGGGGACTGCGACCGCGTCCGGCTCACGAGCGACGGCCAGTTCCGCACCTGCCTGTTCGCCACCGACGAGTCCGACATCCGCGCCCTGCTGCGCAACGGCGGCACCGACGACGAGATCGCCGCGCTCATCACCCGCGCGGTCGGCGCGAAGTGGGCCGGCCACCAGATCGGCCAGGTCAACTTCATCCGGCCGAACCGCACCATGAGCCAGATCGGCGGCTGACGTGTCGCGCATCCAGCCGCCGCCCGGCGCCGACACCACGGGCGAGATGCCCCTCGACGCAGCCCCCGTCGTCGTGGAGTCCTCCGACGGGGTCGCCGTCATCACGCTCAATCGGCCTGCCAAGCGCAACGCCGTGACCCTCGCCATGTGGGGCGCGCTGGCCGAGCGCGTGACCGAACTCGCCGCAGACCCGGCAGTGCACGTCCTCGTGTTCCGCGGGGCGGGGGACCACTTCTGTGCCGGTGCCGACATCAGCGAGCTCACGAACGGCCCGGGCGGGGAGTACGCGCGCATCAACTGGGCTGCCGAGGAGGCGATCGCTGCGTTCCCCGGCCCGACCATCGCCGAGATCCGCGGCAACTGCATCGGCGGCGGCGTGAGCATCGCCTCGGCGTGCGACCTGCGCTTCGCCGCCGAGGGGGCAACGTTCGGCATCACGCCGGCCAAGCTCGGCATCGTCTACCCCACGAACGCGCTCGAGCGCACGGTGCGCCTCATCGGCGGGAGCGCCACCAAGCACCTCATGTTCTCGGGCGACCTGATCGATGCCGACAGGGCGCTGCGCATCGGCCTGGTGGACGAGGTCGTGCCCGCCGACGGCCTCACCGCCCGGGTGGAGTCGTACGTCGCCACCCTTCTGGAGCGGTCCCACCTGACCCAGGTGGCCACGAAGGCGATGGTGCAGGAGGTCATCACCGACGGCCGCGTGAAGCCCGCCACCACCCTGAAATGGGAGACCGCCATGGACCAGAGCGGCGAGGTGCGCGAGGGCGTGGCGGCGTTCCTCGGGAAGCGGTCGGTGCGCTGGCCGTGGCGGCGGAACTGACAAGTACGCTCCCAGCCGTGACAGAGCCGACCTTCAGCCACCTGGACGACCGCGGCAACGCCCGCATGGTCGATGTCTCGGGCAAGGAGGCCACCAAGCGCCGTGCCGTGGCCCGCGCGACAGTGGTGACCACTGCCGAGGTCGCCGCCGCGATCGCGGACGGGTCCATGAAGAAGGGCGACGTTCTGGGGGTCGCCCGGGTCGCGGGCATCCAGGCCGCCCTGCCCGAACGAGACCAGCGGCCGGGGCGGCGCG
>CAYXRQ010000309.1:0-2018 GCA_964466765.1 uncultured Bifidobacterium sp.
CGGTGCCGTGAACGCGTACAACGACGCTGTCGGTGAGGGCAAGAGCGCCATCGACGGATCGGTGGCCTCCTACCCCGACCTCGCAAAGCGCTACAGCGAAGCCGGTATCCGGTGGTGCGCGATCGGCGACCGCAACTACGGGGAGGGTTCGTCCCGCGAGCATGCCGCCATGGAACCGAGGTTCCGCGGTGGCGTGGTGATCTTCGCCCGCTCGTTCGCCCGCATCCACGAGACCAACCTGAAGAAGCAGGGGCTCGTGCCGCTGACGTTCTCGGACCCGGCGACATACGACGCGATCGGCGAGACCGACCGCATCAGCGTCCTCAACCTCCCGCCCGTGCCGGACAAGCCCGTGCAGTGCCGCATCACCAGGGCCGACGGCACGACCGTGGACTTCGAGGCGAAGCACACGTTCAGCCCCGAGCAGGTGGAGTGGTTCAAGGCCGGGTCGGCACTCAACATCGTGCGCGCGAAGGTGGCGGCGGGCAAGTGACCGAACGGCGCGGCCGTCGCCGCGCCCTCAGGAACACGTCTCAGGTGTCGAAACCTGGGCGACGCTCGTCCTCGGCGTCCGGGTCACCCGCGTAGTTCGAGGGGAACGTGCGTCGCAGCTCGTCCTCCGTGGGCTCGCGGAACTCCCGGCCCTCGGGGGGCAGCAACGCCGAGATCGCGTCCATGATGCGCCGCGTGTCGGCATCGAGATCGTCGAACTGGAGGTGCACAGGCGGCCCCACACGGACGGTGACGAGCGGCGGTGACGTGATGTTCGTGATGTTCGGCAGCTTGGCGTTGCGCGGCCACACGTTCTCGGTGCCCCAGATCCCCACGGGAATGACGGCCGCCCTCGTGTCGCGCGCAAGCTTGGCGGCTCCCCAGCGCCCCTTCAGCACCGGGTCGAAGAACGCGCGGCCGCGCGGGATCGTGCCCTGGGGCATCATCGCCACCATGTCGCCCGCGGCGAGTGCCTCGTGCGCAGCGCGCAACGGCTCGTCGCTTCCGGTGCCGCGCTCCACCCGGATGCCGCCGAGCGCGGCGGCGACCTGGCCGACCACCGGCGCATCGAACACTTCCTTCTTGCCGAGGAAGCGCACGGCCCGTCCCGTGCGCGCGACCGCCATGGACACGGCAGCAACGTCGAAGTAGCTGCGGTGGTTGCCGACGATGATCGCGGCACCGTCTGCCGGGATGTTCTCCGTTCCCGAGATCTCCCACTTCGCGTAGGGGAACGTCTCGGGACGGGCGAACTTCATCAGCAGCTGCTGGGCCTCCAGACCGATCACCGGCACCTTCAGCACGCCGTCCGGCACGTCGAAGTTCGTGACGGGCCACCGCCGCGCGGCCGCCATCAGGCGCAGCCGGAAGTCAGGGTTCACGCAGACGGGGTGACCCACGCTCGAGAGCAAGGGCTCGTCGAAGACACTGTCGCTGTACGCCCAGCTCATTGACAGGTCGACACCGTTCGCTCCCGCCCATGCCCGCACGGCATCGCGCTTCCCGCGCGACCACACGTACGGCCCGTCGAGCTCGCCGTCGTATCTCCCGTCTGCGTCGACCGCGTACGTGGTCGCGATGACGTCGTCGAATCCGACGGCACGGGCGAACGGCTCGATGAGGTCTCGCGGCGTCGTCGTGGCGAGGACCACCTTGCGTCCCTCGTCGCGGTGCTTCTGCATGACGCTGCGCGCGTACGGCTGGAGCAACGAGACCAGGCCGTCGACTGCGGACTCCGCCGCGGCACGCACCTCGTCGCGCGAGTGCCCGCGCATCGCCGCCACTGCCTGACGGCCGAGGACCATCGACGGGAGGTTCTCCCCGAACGTCTCGAACACCTTGTAGAGGATCCCCTCACCGGGGATGTCGCGGTTGACGACGCCCGTCTCGCGCAGGACGCGGCTCACCACCTGGGCGGACGCGCCGGACAGCAACGTGCGGTCAAGATCGAAGAACGCGGCACTCGTCATTGCCGCGCAGGTTATGCCCCAGGACTCGGGAGTCCGTCCGAGAAGGGAACCGGGAAT
>CAYXRQ010000310.1:0-2015 GCA_964466765.1 uncultured Bifidobacterium sp.
TGCCGCGACAAGTGCGGCTACTGCACGTTTGCCCAGCCGCCCGCGCGCCTCGAGAAGCCGTACATGACGGCCGACGAGATCCTCGCGGTCGCCCGGCAGGGTGCCCGCACCGGGTGCCACGAGGCCCTCTTCACCCTGGGCGAGCGGCCCGAGCTGCGCTACGAGGTGGCGGCGGACTGGCTGCGCACCAACGGCTACGACTCCACGGTGCACTACCTGCACGACATGGCACAGCTCGTGCTCGACGAGACCGGGCTCCTGCCCCACGCGAACGCCGGCGCCCTGTTCGCCGACGAGCTCGCCATGCTGCGGCGCGTCTCCCCCTCGCAGGGGATGATGCTCGAGTCCCTGCGAGACGACCTCGAGTGCCACCGCGGTGCTCCCGACAAGGAACCCCAGCGCCGCATCGACACCCTCTGCGCGGCCGGGGAGCTGCGCATCCCCTTCACGAGCGGCATCCTCGTGGGCATCGGGGAGACCAGACGGGACCGCATCGAGGCGCTGATGCTGCTGGCAGCTGCGCACGGGAAGTGGGGCCACCTCCAGGAGGTGATCGTGCAGAACTTCCTGCCGAAGGCCGGCACGGCGATGCACCGCGCGAAGCCGTGCCCCGAGGACGAGTACCTCTGGTCGATCGCCGTGGCACGCCTGCTGCTGCCTCCGTCGGTGCACCTGCAGGCACCGCCGAACCTCAGCGACGACTTCGGTGTCCTGCTCGATGCCGGCATCGACGACTGGGGCGGCGTCTCGCCCGTCACCGCCGACCACGTGAACCCGGAGCGCCCGTGGCCCGCGCTCGACATCCTGCGCCGCGTCACCGAGGACCGGGGCTTCGCGCTCGCGCCGCGGCTGACCATCTACCCGGAGTTCGCATCGCGACCGGCGGAGTGGCTGGACGAGCAGCTGCGCTTCCCCGTGATGGACCGCACGGACGCGGAGTCGCTGGGGCGCGACGACCCGGGCGCCGTGTGGCCCGAGCGCGTCACCGCCGCCGACGTCGTCCACGACGGCGCGGAAGTGGTGCTGGTGGGGCACAAGTCCACCCAGTGGTACTCGGGTGCCAACGTGCGGCCGCCGGAACTGGTCCCGCACCCGAGGCCGTCGGCACGCGGGCGCATCGCCGAGATCATCGAGGGCCACCGCGCAGGCCAGGAGGTCAGCCACGACGAGATTGTGGACCTGTTCCGCGCCCGCGGCCCGGAGGTCGGGCTCGTCGCCGACTACGCCGACGAGCTGCGCTTCGCCGCCGTGGGCAACACCGTCACGTGGGTCCACAACCGCAACATCAACTACACCAACGTCTGCACCTACAAGTGCCGGTTCTGCGGGTTCTCCAAGGGGCCGATGTCGCTCAACCTGCGCGGCACCCCCTATCTGCTCACGCTCGACGACATCGCCGACCGCGCGGTGGAGGCGGCCGCGCTCGGCGCCACCGAGGTGACGTTGCAGGGCGGCATCCACCCGGACTTCGACGGCGACTACTACATAGACGTCACGAGGGCCGTCAAGAGTGCGGTGCCCGACATGCACGTGCACGGCTTCACCGCGCTCGAGGTCACCGAGGGCGCGCGCCGCAACAGCGAGTCGCTGCGCGACTACCTGCTGCGGCTGAAGGATGCGGGGCTCGCCTCGCTGCCGGGCACGGCGGCAGAGATCCTCGACGACGAGGTCCGCGCCGTCATCTGCAGCGACAAGGTCAACACCGAGGAGTGGCTGGAGTGCCACCGCCAGGCCCACGGGATCGGCCTCCACTCGAACATCACGATCATGTACGGCAGCGTGGAGAGCCCGGACTCCTGGGCCAGGCACATGGTCGTCACGCGCGACCTGCAGAAGGAGACCGGCGGCTTCACCGAGTTCATCCCGTTGCCGTTCGTGCACATGGCCTCCCCCATCTACCTGCAGAAGAAGTCGCGCCGCGGCCCCACGTTCAGGGAGACCGTCCTGATGCACGCCGTCGGCCGCATCGTCTACGACGGCCTCATCGACAACGTGCAGGTCAGCTGGGTGAAGAT
>CAYXRQ010000311.1:0-2011 GCA_964466765.1 uncultured Bifidobacterium sp.
ATGCGGATGATGTCCGCGCGCGCGTGCTCCGTGAGGTGCAGCGCCGCGTGCAGCATCCCGTCCACGCGGATGTCGTCGACGTACCCGCGGTCGCCGAGGGCGAGTTCGTGGGCCTCGTACTTCAGCCCGCGTGACCCGACGCCGCCGGGCAGGGAGACGTCGACCGGTGTGCCCTTGGCGACGGCGTCGATCGCGTCGAGGATCTTCACGTACCCGGTGCAGCGGCACAGGTGCGCGCCCAGATGGCGCGCCATGTCCTCGCGCTTCAGGTCGGCGCCCTTCTTGTCCACCTGCGCCTTCGCGCGCATCACGATGCCGGGGATGCAGAACCCGCACTGGAGGCCGCCGCACGCGGCGAACGCGTCCGAGTACCTCTGCCGCTCGGCCTCGTCCACGCCCTCGAGGGTGGTGACCGTGCGGCCCTCCGCACGCGCCACGGGGTACTGGCAGCTGACCTGGGCCTTGCCGTCGATCATCACCGTGCAGCACCCGCACTGCCCCGAGGGTGAGCAGCCGTCCTTCGGGGAGGTGATGCCGAGTTCCTCGCGCAGCGCCGACAGCAGGTGCGGGTGGCCGGACCGGACCGACACCGGGGTGCCGTTCACGGTGAACGAGACGGTCTGTGGGGCGATGTCGGTCATGGGCCAACTTTACAAAATGTCAACCCGAATTGCCCGTGTCACAAGGGTTCCCGTGGTGCGGACGGGGCTGGCATAGTCTCGCCACGTGAGCAAGGCATGGCTGCGGCGCACCGTGACCGTCACGGTGCTGGGCCTCATCGACATCCTCGTGACTCTCCTCGTGCCTGTCTGGGTTCCCCTGCTCGCCGTCTACGACCTGGCACGGGGAAAGCTGCGCATGCCCACCCTGCGGCTCATGGCCTTCGGCCTGCTGTGGGCATGGATCGAGACAGCAGGCGTGTTCCTCATGTTCGTGCTCTGGGCAACGGGACAGTCGCGGAACCACGGCGCCCACTACCGCACGCAGCGCTGGTGGTGCGGCCGGATCATCGCGGCACTGCGGCTGACCGTCGGGCTGCGGGTGACCATCATCGGCACGGAACACGTGGACCGCGGCCCGTACGTGGTGTTCTGCCGGCACGCGAGCCTCGCCGACTCGATCATCAGTTGCTTCATCGTCAACAACACGCTCGGTCTCGAGCCGCGGTACGTGCTGAAGAGCGACCTGGAGATGGTCCCGTGTCTCGACCTGCTGGGACACCGCACGCCGAACTGCTTCGTGCGGCGCGGCTCGTCGAACGTGGCCGGGGAGCTGGCCGCGTTGATGCACATGATGGACGGTCTCGGGGAGGGCCAGGCGGCCGTCATCTTCCCAGAGGGAAGCCGTGCGAACCCGGAGAAGAGGGAGCGCGAGCTCGCGCGCCTCGCCGAGCGCCACCCGGACAGGCACGCGCGCCTGGGCAGTCTGCAACGGCTGATCCCGCCGAAGCCGGCCGGTGCGAAGGTCATGCTGGACGCCGCACCCGGCGCCGACGTCATCACCGTGTGGCACGAGGGTCTCGACGGCCTCGACACGTTCCCCGGCATGCTCTCCGCGCTCGCCGAGCGGAAGGTGGGTGCGCACGTCGTCGTCACGGTCCACCCGCGCGCCGAGGTGGACGCGGCGGGTGACTTCACGGAATGGATCGACAGCCGGTGGGTTGAGATGGACGACGCAGTCGCCCGGTTCACCCAGGCAGCCGGCGTCTAGGAAAGGAACAACAGTGGGAACCGCAATGCTCGTGGCCGCGCTCGCGATCGTGACCCTGATGCTCACCACGTGGGTCATCAGCGTCCTCATCAAGAACGCATCGATCGTCGACATCGTGTGGGGGCTCGGCTTCGTCGTCGTGGCGTGGGCGGTGCGCATCACGGTGGATGGCGATGCCGCCCGCCAGAACCTCATCACTGTGCTCGTCACGCTCTGGGGCCTGCGCCTGGCGCTGTACCTCGGCAGGCGCAACCTGGGGCACGGCGAGGACAAACGCTATGCGGCGATGCGCGCTGCCGGC
>CAYXRQ010000312.1:0-2007 GCA_964466765.1 uncultured Bifidobacterium sp.
CCACGGCGATGGCCGCGAGTGCGCGCCTGCAGGTCTCGGGGTGGTCGGCAGCGACGGCGGCAACGGGCTCTCCCATGTAGCGCACGAATCCCCGGGCGAACACCGGCTGGTCCTCGGAGATGAGCCCGTACGTGAGCTGGCCGGGGACGTCGTCCGCCGTCAGGACCGCGGACACCCCGGGGACGAGAAGCGCCGCCGACGTGTCGATCGAGATGATCCGTGCGTACGGATGGGGCGAGCGGAGGGTGGCACCCCAGAGCATTCCCTCGGCCCACATGTCAGACGAGAACGCGAACTCGCCGCGGACTTTTGCCGCCCCGTCCGGCCGGGGCGCGCTCTGTCCGAGGACGTCACGTCGTGTCTTGGTGGTGCTCATCGTGCGGCCCCCTTGCGCACGGCCACAACGGCATCCACGGCCGCGAAGATCCTGCCGTACCCGGTGCACCGGCAGATGTTCCCCGACAGGGCCTCCTTCACGTCCATCTCGGCCGGGTCAGGGTTCTCCTCGAGCAGTTTGTGGACCGCCACGACGAGTCCGGGGGTGCAGAACCCGCACTGGACCGCGCCCTCCTCGATGAAGGCCTTCTGCACGTCGGTGAGGGAGCCGTCCGCGTTGAGTCCCTCCACCGTGGCGATCTCGCGGCCCACCGCCGCTGCGGCGAGAACGAGACAGCTGCAGACCGCGCTCCCGTCCATGACCACAGTGCAGCTGCCGCACTCGCCCTGTTCGCACGCACCCTTTGCGCCCGGCATGCCGAGGCGCTCGCGGAGGACGTAAAGCAGGCTCTCGCCGACCCACGCATCCTTCACCTCGTGGGCCTGGCCGTTGACCGTGAGCGAGTACATCTCGTTCGTGCTCATTTCCCTGTGCTCCTCTCGAGCAGTCTCGTGCTGATGACGGACACCGCGTGGCGCCGGTAAGCGGCGGTGGAGCGGTGGTCGTCGATGGGCCGCGCCTCGGCGGCGACCCTGGAACCGAACTCACGGGCCACCTCGTCGTCGAGAGGACCCGCGGTCGACAGCCACTCCTCGGCGGCTGTGGCCCGGATGACCGTCGGTCCCACCGAGCCGAGTGCGATGCTGACGCGTCCAGACCGCACGGCAAGGCACGCAGATGCGATCGAGATGACCATCGCGTTCCGCACGCCGACTTTTGCGTATCCCTGGAATCCGTCCGCGACGGGCACGGTCACGCCGGTGATGATCTCCCCGGGACGCCTGTCGTTCCGCTTCGGACCCGTCATGAAATCAGCGAACGGAACCGCACGGTCCCCGTCCGCGGAGGAGAGGTGGACGATGGCATCCAGTGCCGCCAGCACGGGGAGACCGTCACCGGCAGGGGAGCAGGTCCCGAGGTTCCCGCCCAGGGTCCCGGCCGACCTGATCTGCGGTGACCCGACCGTGCGGGCTGCCTCGGCAAGGGCCGGGACGAGCCCCGCCAGTTCGCCCTTCTCCATGTCCGCGTACACGACCGCCGCACCGATGAACACCGACCCTGCGGAGCGGTCGACGCTCCAGTGCCTGAGTTCCTCGACGCGCGAGAGCGAGATCACGTCCGTGGGCTTGCGGTGGTTGAAGTTGACCTCCACCATGAAGTCGGTCCCGCCGGTCAGGAGATGCGCCCCGGGGTGCGCCGCGGCCATCGCCGTCGCGTCCGGGAGGTTCCTCGGTGTCATCACGGTCATGGGTTGCCCTCTCTCACAGTCTCGAATGGAGCGTCGCGGCGGCCTCGGCCGCCTTGTGGCGGATCTCGTCGATGTCGAACAGGAGCGGACGGCCGTCCTTGACCACCTGCACTCCGTCCACCGTCACGTTCACGGCCCTCACACCCGGCGTGAACGCCGCGTGCCACGGACTGTCGACGTGGTCATAGTTCCACTCGACCAGGTCGTTGCGGACCTCGGGGAAGAAGGTCTCGCCGTTGGCGAGCCACCCAAACGCGGTCTCTGGTGAGGCTGTGACGTCGTGCTCGCGGAGACGCGCGTAGGCAACCCTGGCCTCCTCCGC
>CAYXRQ010000313.1:0-2002 GCA_964466765.1 uncultured Bifidobacterium sp.
TGCCAGGAGGGTTGTGGTGGGGGTTCCCGACGCCGGCAACCCGGCGCTCTTGTCGCTCCCGGCAATGGACGTCCTGTCTGTGCCGATGGAGGATGTGTTGGACCGCGTCCCCAGGGTGGTGGTCGTGACTGTGGTGGTTGGGGCCACAGTTGTAGTCGTGGCCACCGTGGTGGTGGGGGCCACAGTCGTGGTCGTGGTGGTGGGGGCCACAGTCGTGGTCGTGGCAGTCGCGGCGGGGTCAATCGTGACCGCGATGATGAAGGCATCCTCTAGTTGGCCGTTCACATAGGGGTTCGCATTGTTGACCGAATTCAAGTCGGCCCGGAATGCGACCGAGGAGAAGGTGCCGTTCAGTCTCACCGACCCGCACCCCGCCGAGACCGTCGCGCCGTAGTTGTTCGAGACAGTGTCGCAGCGAGTGGTCGGGTTCTTCACTGTCAGTTCGATGCGGTTGCCGACGAGCTGGAGGTTCTGTTGGGTGAGGAGCGTCATGGTGACCCCGGCGGTGAGAAGTTCCAGTTCCGTCCAGGCCGTGGTCTTCCCGTTGGAACCCGAGTCGTAGCCGCCTCCACCGATTCCCGACAGGTGGATGATCGGGTCCGTCATCGGCTGGGAGAACCTGATCTCGAACTGACCGCGGTTCGAGCACATTTGTCCGTAGGTGCATCCGGTGTCCGTGGTGACCACCTGCGCGCCCACCGACGACGCGTTTGTGGCTGTGTACATGCTGTTGGTGCCACCCCGGGCGCTGAGGGCCTGGTCAACGGCAGCAATTCCGGCGCCGACCCCGCTCGTCACGATCGACACCGCCACACCGGATCCGGAAGGTGTGGCCGCGCGCTCGGAACCGAGGTGCCAGGTGGTTCCTTCGATGGCGACTGTGGAGCCGCTGTTGACCCAGGACCAGCCGCCATTGGTTGTCGATGATGCGGCCAGGGCAAAGGACGACCCGAGAGCTGGGACAGCGACACCCAGAAAGGCGATCCACGCGTGTCTCTTCTTCATTGTCGTCCTCCGGGAATCGATGCCAGACGCTGAGACTAAGAAGGTGGATTGGACGGCTGCGGGGAGAAAACTTTCTTTGTGCGGGGTGTCATGTATTTTTGTGGGCGTGACGGTGACGATCCGCCCCGACCTTGCCGAGGCCCACGAACGCACGTGGGAGTCGCTCGCGGCCGCCGGCACGTGGTGGTCGTCGCGGCAGCGGCGCGAGCTCGCACAGACGGCGATCGACGCGATGTGGAACGGCCCCGACGGTGCGCCCGCCCGCGGTGGCGATGCACCGGAGGCCGCGCACCGTGCAGTGGCACTGATGGCCAGTGGCTCGCCGGCCGCGACCAGGGAGTGGTACGAGCGTGTGCGCGACGAGATCGGTGCCCTCGAGTACGTCGAGCTCGTGGGACTGGTGGCCACGGCCGCCGCGGCCGCATCCCTGCGCAACTCGCTCGGCCTGCCACAACGCGAACTTCCTGCTGCCACTTCGGACCGGCCCACCCGGGTGCCCCCGCCGCCACTCGCGGACGCGAAACTCAACTGGGTGCCCGTCGCCGCGCCAGCGGACGGGACGGCAGCGGTGGTGCAGGCGCTCACGGCGGTGCCTTCTGCCTTCGCGGATCTCTGGCGTCTCGGCGACGCCCAGTACATCCCCGACGAGGAGATGGTCGACCTGCGCTGGACGCGCGGCACGCTCTCGCGTGTGGAGATCGAGCTCGTGGCCACGAGAGTCTCATTCAGCCGCGAGTGCCACTATTGAACGTCCTCTCATGCGGCCATGCTCAGTTGGAGCGGCAAGGAACAAGGAATCACGGTGGATCTCCCGGCGCTGAGAGTCGGAGTACCGCACGAGCGCGAGCTCGTGCAGTTCGCCCTGGCGGCGACATCGCACGCAGCAGATCGTGACGCGCTCACCCGCGCGAGGGAACAGCTTGCCGCTGCGATGGGCGAGGCCGCAATGGTTGATGCAGCTGCGGTCGTGGCGAATTTCGAGATGATGACCCGCCTC
>CAYXRQ010000314.1:0-1996 GCA_964466765.1 uncultured Bifidobacterium sp.
AACGAGCTCGACCGCATCCCCGCAGAGGTCGAGCGCGTGAGGGCCGAGATGTGCCCGGCAGGGGTGAACGCAGAGATCGAGGTCATCGGGATGAGCGTGCAGATCGAGGCCGAGGCCTCCCAGCTGGACGAGAAGGACCGCTCCGAGATGCTGGAGGCGCTGGGCCTGGGCGACGGCGCGCTCGCCACGATGGTGCGCAGCGCGTACCACCTGCTCGGCCTGCGCACGTACTTCACCACCGGCGAGAAGGAGACGCGGGCATGGACGTTCCGCGCCGGGTCCAAGGCACCCGAGTGCGCGGGGCGCATCCACACCGACTTCCAGCGGGGCTTCATCCGCGCCGAGGTGATCGGCTGCGAGGACCTGCTGGAGATCGGCTCGTGGACGAAGGCGAAGGAACTCGGCAAGGTGCGCCTCGAGGGCAAGGACTACGAGTTCGTCGACGGTGACGTGACCGAGTTCCGCTTCAACGTCTGACTTCGTTGCTGCGTCTGGCATAACGTTCGGTCATGGAACCGGTCTGGCTGGTGAGCAAGGGCAACGTGCTCGCGTCCGCGGACCTGGCCACCTCCAGGGCGGAGCGCCGCCGCGGCCTCATCGGCGCCGCCACGGTGACCACTCCCCTCGTCATCCAGCCGTGCAACTGGGTGCACTCCGTGGGCATGCGCACCGCGATCGACGTGGCCTACGTGGACGCGGACGGCAACGTCATCGATGTGCGGTGCCTGCGGCCGTTCCGGGTGGCGCCGCTGAACAGGCGCGCCGTCACCGTGATCGAGGCCGCACATGGCTCGTTCGAGCGCTGGGGCCTCTCCTGCGGCGACACGGTGGAGATCCGCAGGCCATGAGCATCGGGTCCGGCGACAATGGCGCGGTCTCCACGGTGCACCCGGGCCTCTGGTTGGTGGCGACACCCATCGGCAACCTGGAAGACATCGCCCCGCGCGCCGGCCACGTGCTGCGCACGGCGTCGATGATCCTGTGCGAGGACACGCGCCACAGCGGCTCGCTGCTGAAGCGACTCGGCGTCTCCGGCGCGCGGCTCGTCGTGGCGAACGACCACACGGAGCACGGTGCCGCCGCGGTGATGCTCGGGGCGCTCGCCTCCGGGGCGGTGGTCGCCGTCATCACCGATGCAGGGTCCCCTGGCGTCAGCGACCCGGGCGAGCGGCTCGTGCGTGCCGCGGTGGAGGCGGGGCACCCGGTGCACGCGGTGCCGGGGCCGGCGGCCTTCGTGATGGCTGCGACGGTCAGCGGGCTGCCCACGCAGCGCATCGCGTTCGACGGGTTCCTGCCGCGCGGCGGCGCCGAACGGCGCAACGCCGTCACCGAGGTCGCACACGAGCGCCGCACCACGGTCATCTACGAGGCGCCGCACCGCCTGGTGCGCACCATCGAGGACCTGCGGGACGCGTGCGGCGACGGGCGGCGCGTGGCCATCGCGCGCGAGCTCACCAAGATGCACGAGACGGTCTGGCGCGGCACGCTCGCCGAGGCCGTGGTGTTCGTGAACTCAGCGGAACCGCGCGGCGAGTACGCAATCGTGGTCGAGCCGGCGCCGTCGGGTGCCGACGGTGCCGAGGTGACGGACGAATCGATCGCGGAGGAGCTCCGCTCGCGCGTGGCCGCCGGTGTCTCCAAGCGCGACGCCGTGGACGAGGTCACCACAGCGCTCGGCGTGCCGCGCAAGCGCGTGTACGCGATCTCCGTGGGCCTCTGAGCAACCGCGCCGTCAGGAGACCTTCGGGGCGAGCGCGAGCTGGCGGCTGAGCGCCACCACCTGGCCCTCGCTGTCCCACATCTCGCCGTCCTCCTCCCACATCCCGCCCTGGATCACCCGGCTGGAGAACGCGCACGCGATCGGCCCCGGCGCGGGGACGCCGCGCACGTGCACGGTGAACTCCACGGTGGGCACCCAGCCGAGCATCCCGAAGCGGTTGAACATCACCGGCGGGAAGGCATCCGCGGCGAGGAGCAACGACAGGGTGTCCACCGG
>CAYXRQ010000315.1:0-1994 GCA_964466765.1 uncultured Bifidobacterium sp.
TGAGCGGCATCTGGCCGCCCTCGAAGCCGCGCGCGACCTTGCCGCGGCCGCGGGAATGCTGGCCCTTGGTGCCGGCGCCGGCGGTCTTGCCGCCGCGGCCGCCGATGCCTCGGCCGACGCGCTTGCGGCGCTTCTTGGACCCCGGTGCGGGTGCGAGTTCGTCGATGCGCATGGTCAGTTGTTCTCCTGGACTTCGATGAGGTGCGGCACGCGCGCGATCATGCCGCGGATCTCCGGGCGGTCGGGCAGCGTGTTGGTGTCGCCGATCTTCGACAGGCCGAGCGCGCGCAGTGTCCCCTGCGCCTTCGGCTTCGCGCCGATCTTCGACCGCTTGAGCGTGACGGTGAGGGTCTTTGCCATGGTCAGTGCGCCTCTCCTGCGGCGGCCGCCTTCTTGCGGTCGGTGTACGCCTTCAGCATGCCCTTCGGCACGAACGAGTCGGCCGGGATGCCGCGGCGCTTGGCCACAACGTCGGGACGCTGCAGGTCCTGCAGGCCCTTGATTGTCGCGCGGGCCACGTTGATCGCGTTCGCAGAGCCGAGCGACTTGGCGAGCACGTCGTGGATGCCCGCCTCCTCGAGGATGATGCGCGCAGCGCCGCCGGCGATGACGCCGGTACCGGGGGCGGCGGGCTTCAGCAGCACGCGGCCGGCACCAGAGATGCCGAGGATCGGGTGGGTGATGGTGCTGCCGGCGAGGGCGACCTCGAACAGGTTCTTCTTGGCCTCTTCAGTGCCCTTCTGGATCGCCAGCGGGACTTCCTTGGCCTTGCCGTAGCCGAGACCCACGCGGCCGTTGCCGTCACCGACGACCACGAGCGCGGTGAACGAGAAGCGGCGTCCGCCCTTCACGACCTTCGCGACGCGGTTGATGTGGATGACGCGCGACTCGCGCAGCGCACCCGGCTCGGGCGCGACGGGGGTGTTGTACGTGTTGCTCATCAGAACTCCAGTCCTGCCTCACGGGCAGCCTCGGCTGCCGCTGCGACGCGGCCGTGGTAGGCGTAGCCGCCACGGTCGAAAACGACGGCGGTGACGCCGGCTGCCTTGGCGCGCTGGGCGGCCAGCTGGCCGACCTTCTTCGCCGCCTCGACGGTCGCACCGCTCGCGCCGCGGAGGTCTGCCTCCACGGAGGAGGCGGCCACGATCGTGTGCCCGAGGTCATCGTTGATGAGCTGCAGGCTGAAGTGCTTGTTCGTGCGGTGCACGGCCAGGCGCGGGCGCTCGGCGGTGCCGTGGATCTTCTTGCGCACGCGGCGGTGGCGACGGAGCCGGGACTCGCGGCGGATTCTTGCGATGTTTGCCATTGGATGCCTACCAGGTCACTTCTTGCCGGTCTTGCCGGCCTTGCGGAGGATGCGCTCGTTGAGGTAGCGCACGCCCTTGCCCTTGTACGGCTCAGGCTTGCGGATGGAACGGATGTTGGCGGCCACCTGGCCGACCAGCTCCTTGTCGATGCCCTTCACGATCACGCGGGTCTGTGCGGGGATCTCGAACGAGATGCCCTCGGGAGCCGGGACGATGACGGGGTGCGAGAAGCCGAGGGCGAGACGCAGGTTCTGGCCCTGGGCCTCGGCGCGGTAGCCGACGCCGACGATCTCGAGCTCCTTGGCGAAGCCCTCGGTGACGCCGACGACCATGTTGTTGACCAGCGTGCGCGAGAGGCCGTGCAGCGACCGGTTGGTGCGCTCGTCGTTCGGGCGCTCCACGAGGAGGGTGTTGTCCTCCTTGCGGACCACGATGTCGCCGGGGATGTCGCGCGAGAGGGTGCCCTTCGGGCCCTTGACGGTGACGGTGCGGCCGGCGATCGAGACCTCGACGCCGCTGGGGATGTTGATGGGGGCCTTGCCGATTCGTGACATGTGCGTTTCCTACTTTCGGGCCGTGGTCACCAGACGAAGCACAGGACTTCGCCGCCGACCTTGCGCTTGCGCGCCTCACGGTCGGTCATGAGCCCTTGGCTGGTGGACAGGACGGCGACGCCGAGACCGCCGA
>CAYXRQ010000316.1:0-1990 GCA_964466765.1 uncultured Bifidobacterium sp.
GTCAGATCGCCTCGCTCGGCATCTACCCGGCGGTGGACCCGCTGGCGTCGACCTCCACGATCCTCACCCCCGAGACCGTGGGCGACCGCCACTACGCAGTGGCACGCCGCGTGCAGGAGGTCCTCCAGCGCTACAAGGAACTGCAGGACATCATCGCGATCCTCGGTCTGGACGAGCTCTCCGAGGAGGACCGTCTCACCGTGGCCCGTGCCCGCAAGGTGCAGCGCTTCCTCAGCCAGCCGTTCTACGTGGCCGAGGTGTTCACCGGCGTCCAGGGCGAGTACGTGCCCGTGGCCGAGACGGTGGAGTCCTTCGAGGCCCTCATCAACGGCGAGCTGGACGACGTGCCGGAGCAGGCGTTCCTGAACGTCGGCGGTGTCGAGCAGGTGCTGGCCAAGGCGAAGGCACTCCAGGAGAACGCGTAATGGCGGAAGCCACCGGAGTCCTGCGCGTCGACGTGGTGTCGCCCGAGCGCGTCCTCTTCACGGGGGAGGCCAAGCAGGTCATCACGCGCACGATCGACGGTGGTGAAGTCGCGTTCCTCCCCGGGCACGCGGCCTTCCTCGGTGCACTCGTGGAGAACCACACACGCGTCTATCTTGCTGACGGCTCGATCAAGAACCTGGCTGTCCACCTCGGTTTCGTCGAGGTCGGCGCTGACCACGTGACGATCCTCTCGGATGCCGCGGAGCTCGAGGAGGACATCGACGTCGCCCGGGCCCGTGCCGCGAAGGAGCGTGCCGAGGAGCAGCTGCGCAAGGAGCACTCGGCCGAGGTCGAGTCGGACCTGCGCCGCGCGCACGCACGCCTGTCCGCCGCGGGCGGGCTCGGAACCACGCACTGACGCGGCCTGCTTGACATCACGTCGGCGTGCGCCGGCGCCTGGTTAGTCTCGGACGGTGCGACGTTCCCCACTTTCCGCCATCTTCCTGACGGTCTTCATTGACCTTCTCGGCTTCGGGATCCTCATCCCGGTGTTCCCGCTGCTCATCAGCGAGGGATCCCCGTTCCGCGTGACGCCGGAGGCATGGTCCTTCACGGAGGGACTCGTCATGCTCGGCTGGCTCCAGGCCGTGTACCCGTTCTTCGTGTTCGTCGCCGCACCGATCCTGGGCCAGCTCTCGGACCGGCACGGGCGCAGGCCCGTGCTCGCGCTGTCCATCTTCGGCACCGGGGTGGGCTATTTCCTCTTCGCAGTCGGGATCATGACGGCGAACATCCCGCTCCTCTTCGCCTCCAGGGCGCTCGACGGCATCACCGGCGGCAACCTCGCGGTCGCGAACGCCGCGATCGGCGACATCAGCACGAACGAGAACAGGGCAAGGAACTTCGGTGTCCTGGGTGCGGCGTTCGGGCTGGGCTTCATCATCGGGCCGTACCTGGGCGGGAAGCTGAGCTCGCCCGGTGTCAGCTTCTACGGTCTGTTCGACACGCCTGGCTGGTTCGGGGCGACCACCCCGTTCTGGTTCGCCGGCATCCTCTCGCTCATCAACTGCGCGATGGTGCTCACGTCCCTGCCCGAGACGCTCAGCCAGAAGGTCGACAGCGGGAGGGTGAAGCTCACCAAGGCGGTGAGCAACGTCGTGGAGGGCTTCGGTTCTGACCGCCTGCGCGTGGTGCTGCTGGGGTCACTCCTCTTCAATGCTGGATTCACCTTCTTCACCACGTTCTTCGGGGTCTACCTGCGCAACAACTTCGGTTTCGACTCCTCGCGGACCGGTGACTATTTCGCCCTCGTGGGGCTGGCAATCGCGCTCGCCCAGGTGCTGTTGGTCCCGCGGGTCGCCGCGAGACTGGTCGACTACAAGGTGCTCCGTTTCAGCATGTTCGGCACCGCCTCGATGATGCTGGTCTACTTCGTGACGCCACCGGGGGAGTCACTGTGGCTGTATCTCGCCATCCCGTTCTTCACGTCGTTCAACGGCCTCACCATGGCGAACATGTCGTCCCTCGTCAGTCGCTCGGCCGAGATGGGGAAACAGGGCCAGGC
>CAYXRQ010000317.1:0-1985 GCA_964466765.1 uncultured Bifidobacterium sp.
AAACGGCTTTGCAGGCCGCTGCGTAAACCATTCCGCCACGTCGCCAAGTGCCCCGCGGACGGGGCACTGCCGTGATGCTATCGGGAGGGGTGCTGGTCTCCCCCGGGCTCAGGCCCGGCGCACGGCGTGGAAGATGGTGCGGGTGCCGCTCGAGAGCAGGAGCCGTGACTTCACGTCGAACCGCTCGCCGAGGAGGCGCTCGAACTCCTCGAGTGTGAAGTCGTCGTGGATACCCGCGCGCTTGTTGACCAGCAGCTTGCGCACCATCGGGTCGTCCGCATGAGGCATCTCGATGACGATCTCCGGAGCGAGGTCCGCGAGCATGTCGAGCTGCGCCGCAACGGGAATGTTGAAGGTGATGGCGACGTGGTGGATGACCGCGAGGTAGAGGACGACGTCGGGCGTGCCGCGGTCGAACACTCCGGGTCGCTCCTGGCCGCGCCAGCCGATTCCGCCGCCAGAGTCGGACATGTCCACGTACAGCGGGAGGATCTTCTCGTTCTTCTCGGCCTTGAGTGCGCCGTAGAGACGGTCGACGACCAGCGGGTCCGCGTCCATGGCGACCACGTGGTCACTGTGCGCGGCGGCGATGCGGCTGAACTTGCCGTCGTTGCACCCGATATCGGTCACGAGATGCCGCGGCCGCGACGCCACCGCGTCGCGCACGAAACGCTCCTTCTCGTCCAGGCTGTCCTCGATGTAGTGGCCGCGCTCCGTGTACTCGGACCACGTGGACTTCTTGTCGCCGAGCTCCAGCGAGGACACCAGCTTCTCCAGTTTCCGGAGTGTGGCGTCGAGGACGGCGGCGCTCATGCCCGCCTTGGCGGCCTCCTTCTTCACCTCCACCTCGGTGTCGGCGAACCTGTTCTGCGCCGCCGCGTGCAGCACGACGTGCGTGAGACGACCCTTGCGCGGGTGCCTGATTCTCGCGGGCAGCAGCTTGCGCATGGTGTCGGGCGTGATGCCGTTCACCGCCCCGCGGAGGAAGGGCTGGAATCCCACCCCGAGATAGGCCTGCAGCATGAGCGGGTAGAGGAACAACTCGCAGAACTGGCGGTAGCCGTACCAGGGGTCCGACTTCCTGCGCACCTCGAAAGAACCGGCATCGATGAACTGGGCCCTCGAGCCGATGAACTGGACGTTGTAGGGAGTCGCGTCCTTCAGGCCGACACCGTCGGCGAGGGTCTGGCGCGTGAGGCGAAGCTGCAGCAGGGCGGCGTCCTTCAGCATGGAGAACGTCCACTCGTAGGGATAGGAGATGAACGGCACGCGCGGGTGGGTCATGGCGGCCACCCACGGTGCGGACAGCCCTGCCGAGGCGGGATCGACCAGCGTCGACTCGATCAGGTCCCCGGACGCGAGCGCACCCGAGATCGATTTCCTCGACCAGACGGCGTCGAGGTCCGACTTGCCGGCCGCGGTGAAGGCCCGCACCACGCGGTCCTCGCCGACGAAGACCCGACTCAGGGGGTCACGGAACGACCCGGGGTCTTGGTGGACGGACGGCATCTGCTCAGTCGTGGGCGGAGCCGGACTCGGATTCCTCCGGGTCGTGCTCGGGCATCGGCTTGCCGGTGACCTTCGACTTCAGGCGGGCCATGCCCATCTTGAAGGCCACGCCGATGCCGGCGACGCCACCCGCGATTGCGGTCACGATCATGGAGCCGGTGCCGGCGTCAAGGTACGAAATCATGGAGAGAACCCTACCCCAGCGCCCCGGCCGGGGCGGGGAAAGCGAGTTCAGCGCACTATTCGGGAGGCCCGGACACAGCCCCGTCACTAGCCTTGACCCGTGACCCACAAGCCCGAGACGACTGCCATCACCGCCGGCCGCGGTGACTCCCGCGGGCTCGGCACGCCGGTCGACCCCTCGACCGTGTGGCAGCAGGAGAGCCTGGACGAGATGCGCCGCCGGGCCTCCGGGGTGCGGCATGGCGGCGTCTACGGGCGCTACTCGAACCCGACTGTCGCCGCATTCGAGGACG
>CAYXRQ010000318.1:0-1977 GCA_964466765.1 uncultured Bifidobacterium sp.
GACCTCTTGTCCCCCAGACAAGCGCGCTAACCAAGCTGCGCCACAGCCCGTACGGGTGTTGAGCCTATCGGGGGCGCCGCCGAAGGTCGCACCTCAGGCGAACAACTGCACGACGCGCCACCCCAGGTAGGCGCAGAGCAGGAAGACGAGGAGCTTGAAGTGCCACGGCAGCTTCTCGTTCTCGACTCCCGCCAGTTTCTTCAGGTCGAGCGTGTCCGCTGTGACCCTCTCACCGTTCACACCCGTGAAATCGATGTGCGCACCGCACTCCGGGCACGTCCCGTCCTCGCGCACCGACGACTGCGTCAGGTACCTCGCGCACGGCTCGCACCAGGGCATTCAGTCCCCCTTGCGGCGCATCCGCAGCTTCAGCGGAACCGAGCCGAACCCGAACCCCTCGCGGATGGCGCGCTCCAGGTAGCGCACGTACGGCGCGGGGAGGTCACGGTTCACGAACAGCGTGAACGTGGGCGGGTCGATCGCGCCCTGCACGGCAAACAGCACGCGCGCACCGCCACCGGCGGGCTGCTTCTGCTGGGCCTCGGCGATGATGCGGTTCACGTCACGTGTGGGCACCTTGCGGTGGTACTGCTCGATGGTCTCCTGCAGCACGGGCCTCATCTTGTGCACGCCCTTGCCCGTCAGTGCGGAGATCTTGAGCACCGGAGCGTCGGCAAGGAAGTAGAGCATCCGCGCCATGTCCGCCTCGACCTTGCGCCGCTCCTCCGACTCGAGCAGTTCCCACTTGTTGAGCACCACCAGGATGGGGCAACCGGCGGCATCGATGCGCTCGGCCAGTCGCTGGTCCTGGCTGGTGACCGACACGGTCGCGTCGATCACGAGCATCGCGATGTCCGCCTCGTCGATGGCGCGAAGGGCGCGCACCAGCGAGAAGTACTCGGCAGAGTCGTCGATGCGGCTCCGCTTGCGCATTCCGGCGGTGTCGATGAACACGAGCGGGCCGTCCTCGGTCTCCACCAGGGTGTCAATGGCGTCGCGCGTGGTGCCCGGCATGTCGTGCACGACCGAGCGCTCCTCGCCCACCAAACGGTTGAAGAGCGTGCTCTTGCCCACGTTCGGGCGACCCACCAGCGCCACACGGGGCACGCCGTCAGTTGCCGAGGGCTTCTCGCGGCTGGCCTCGTCGTCGTCCTCGTCGTCCGCAGTCTCCGGGCCGAACTCGAGCCGTTCCACCACGAGATCCAGGAAGTCGCCGCTGCGGCGGCCGTGGAGGGCGCTGACCGGGTAGGGCTCGCCCAGGCCGAGTGACATGAACGACCAGCGCTCCAGTTCCCGCCTGTCGTTGTCCGACTTGTTGGCGGCGAGGATCACGGGCACGTCGGAGCGACGGAGCCAGTCGGCGACGGCCTCGTCCTCGTCGGTGAGGCCCACGGAGGCGTCGACCATGAAGATGACGAGGTCGGCGGAGCGCACGGCCTCCTCCACCTGACGGCTCACCTTGTCGTCCAGTTCGGAGCCGGACGGCAACCAGCCCCCGGTGTCCACGATGTCGAACTCCCTGCCCAGCCAAGTGGCGCGACGCGTGAACCGGTCCCGCGTGACCCCGGGGCGGTCCTCCACGATCGCCGCCTGCTCGCCGATGACCCGGTTGAACCACGTGCTCTTGCCCACGTTCGGGCGCCCCACGATCACGACCGTGGGCACGCGGTGCTGCTTGGTCACGATGGGCCTCCGAGGAACTGTTCGATGCGGGCGCGAAGGGCGGTGCCCGACGTCGGGACGATCTCGATGCTGTGCAGCGCCGAGAGGTCCCCGACAGTATGCCCGTCCAGGAACCGATCGCCGTTGAGACACACATCCGGGAGCAGGTGCAGGGTCCCCGCGGGGGCCCCCTGCAGAGCGCGCGAGACGTCCGCGAAGGTCAGCAGCCCTGCCACGGCGGTGTTCCCCCCGAAGTACTCGTTGCGCACTGCGATCACCTCGACCTTGTCCCCTGCTGCCTCCGTGACGAGGGGT
>CAYXRQ010000319.1:0-1958 GCA_964466765.1 uncultured Bifidobacterium sp.
TTTACGGGCGGCGACCGGAGATGTCGAGCACCCTGGTCTGGATGTCGGCGGTGGCGTCGACAGTGCCTGACGGCCCCTCGCCGAACATCCCGATGGACCCCAGCATCGGTGCCATGGGCTCCAGGTTCGCGTACACGTACGCGCACACCTCCGGGTCGAGGGTGACGCTGCGCCCGAGACCGGCGGCCAGGTCCCACGTGTGCAGCAGGTAGTCACCGATGCGGAACATCAACAGGCGCGAGGCCGGCATGTCAGCGGCGGGGTGATGTATGACCGTTTCCGGGTCAGCAAGCGACTCGTACGCGGCAATGTGATCAGCAACAGACGCCTCGAATGCGGCACGCGGGTCACTGCCGAGGACATCGCCCGCACCAGCGGCGATGGCGTCCTCCTTGGAGCCACCCCGGAAGGCGGCAGCAGCACCGCGCGCCCCGCCGACCATGTGCGTCACCAGGTCCGTGACGGTCCAGCCCTCGCACTTGGTCATCCTCGACCAGTCGCTGTCGGGTGTCGCCGCAAGTTCTGCCGAGAAACCGGCAATTGCCTTTTTCAGAAGGTCGATGCTCATGTGGTCAAGAGTAGTTCCCGGGTTGGCCAGGTTGATCCGCCGGGCGCGCAATCCCCGGACCCTGTTCCGCGGGGAACCAGACCCCGCCCACATTCAGGGGAACCCGGACGAGAGGACCGCATTATCATGACAATCACCGACTCACAGCGGACGGACGTGCACAACTGTCTGCGGGACCTAATGGGGCAGGAAATGGCCGACATCATGATGGAGCTTCTCCCGCCGGTGGGATGGGGTGAGGTGGTGCGCCGCCAGGACGTGAACGGACTTGGAATCTCGCTGCGAGCCGAGTTGTCCGAAACCCGCAGCGACTTGCAGCGCGAGATTCAGGCCGTGCGGCACGAACTGAAGACCGAGATCAGTGAGGTCCGTAGCGAACTGAAAGCCGAAATCCAGGAAGTACGCAACGAACTGAAGACCGAAATCCAGGAAGTACGGGCGGAGCTAGCGACATTCCGGGAGGTCACGAACAGCCGGCTTGATTCCCTGGAGAAGAGCATCAACGGCCTGAAACAGGCGATGACGGCTCTCATCGGCTGCAATGTGGCCATGTTCGGGGTGGTTCTCACCCTCCTGTGGCAGAGTCGTTGACCATGACCGTCCCCGGCACTCCAGTCATCGGTTTCATCGGCACGGGCCACATCGCCACGTTCCACTCGAAGATGCTGCGGCGCTGCGGCGTGCCCCATGCCCGCGGCCCGGTGTTCGACATCGACCCGGCACGGGCCAAGGCTTTCGCCGAGGCGAGCGGGAGCACCGTGGTGGGCAACGAGCAGGAAGTCGTGGACGGCAGCGACCTCGTCTACATCTGCACCTGGACCAGCGAGCACGAGCGGCTGGTGGGCATGTGCGTGGCCGCCGGCAAGCCGTTCTTCTGCGAGAAGCCCCTTGCCACGGGTCTGGCCGGTGCGGCACGCATGACGGAAACTGCGGGCCGGTCGGGGCTCACCCACCAGTGCGGCCTGATCCTGCGGCGCAGCCCCGCGTACCTGTGGGCGCGCGAGCTGATCGCCGACCCCGCATCGGGCGGCGTGATGGCCGTGGTGTTCCGTGACGACCAGTTCATCCCGGTGCAGGGCCACTACAGGTCCACGTGGCGCGGCGACGTCGCCAAGGCAGGCGCCGGCACGCTGCTCGAGCACAGCATCCACGACGTCGACATGCTGCGGTTCCTCGTGGGCGACGTGACGGACGTGAGCGCACGTGCCACCTATGTGCACGGCATCGACGGGATCGAGGACGTGGTGGCTGCGTCGGTCCGCTTCGCGAACGGCGCGGTCGGCACGCTCACCACCATCTGGCACGACAACCTCTCGAGGCCGAGCCTCCGCCACGTGGAGGTGTTCTGCCGCAACCGCACCGTGGTGATCGCGGGCGACGACTGGTTCGG
>CAYXRQ010000320.1:0-1947 GCA_964466765.1 uncultured Bifidobacterium sp.
GTGCGGGAAATGTCCGGTTCCGGGGGCGTGCGCCGCGCGTTTGCGCGGCGCGTTCCAGTCTTGAGGCCGTGCGGTCTCTGCCGCGTCATGAGCGGGCCCAGCGGCGCGGTCGGAAGCACGTGGGCGGCCGGGGTGAGAGCCATCCGGGTCGTAGCCTCACGCTCGTGCCGAACCCGAGCTCGATCCGGCATGAGGGCGAGGTCGCACTGCTGGGATGCTGCGGTCGCGGGGCCATGGGGCGCCGCGGCGAGAGGAAGCGTCGGCGAGCCTGTCGAACGATCGTCGGCATCCGATGCGACAAGGTTGGTGCGCGTGCATCGTGAGGTTTGTGGGCATCACGTTTCCGAGTTTCGAAGCCGCGCTCATGTGGGGCGATGGGTTCCGAGACGGCCCTGTTGATGAATGTCAATTCATCCTGATGGCCGAGATTGCCTGAATTCCGGACTCGCTCGGCACGCCATACTGCGCATTCACCTCGCGAGATCCCATCCTCCCGGACCGGAGACGACCGATGACCCCCGCCCGACTCCAGCGCCTCGTGCTGCTCATCTTGATCTTGGGTGCGATGCTTTCCACATCCGCTCGTGCGCAGTTCACCTACTACACCGACAAGGCCGCGTTCCTCGCGGCTTCGGGTGCGACCCTGCAGGCCACGTTCGAGGGTCTTGCGCCGGGGCCCAAGCCCGACTTCACCGAGGGCAACCTGTCGTTCGTCACCTACGGCGGGCAGCTCTACGTGGTCCAGGTCGGTAGCACGGATTCGAACCCGCTCCCCACGTCGCAGATGCTCACGGGCAACGGCAGTGACGACATCGGCGTGCGATTCGCGAGCGGGACGGGGGTCGCCATCGGCTTCCACGTGAACACGAATCGCTTCGCGCCCGCGACGATCACCGTGACCGGGACCGGCGCCCAGGTGCTGGGCTCGTTCACCTGTGGCATCGGCCCGAATCAATACGGCTTCGTCGGCATCCTCTGCCCTTCGGGTCTGGAGGAGGTGCGGTGGTCGGCCGTCGGGGGGAACATCCAAGACTCCTCGATCGACGACGTGTACTCGCTCCAGGGGGCGACTTCGACGCCTCGGTCGTCGTGGAGCCGGATCAAGACCCTCTACCGCTGACGCGGTCCACGCGGGGCCCCGTGACCGGGCGCCGCAGGTGGTGATCGCGGGGAGGAGCGGAGCGACCGCGGCGTCAGTGCCGCGCCGTTACGTGGTGGAATCGCAGCTCGCGCATCGGGTAGTGCTTCCGGTTGAGCGTCCAGAGCGCCAGCCCCGACGTCGCAGCGGCTGCGGCCACGAGCGCGTCCGCCAACTCGACGCCATGGGAGCGGGCGTAGGCGAGCAGGTACTCGCCCGCCCGCTGGCCGGTGCGCGCGTCGAGTACGACCTCCCCGCGCGCCTCGAAGAACTGGAGCGTGACCTGCTCCTCACCGCGGCGCAGGCCCGCGTGGACCTCCGCCCAGGTGACCGCGGTGCAGAACGTCGGGACGCCGTCCTGTTCGAGACGGCGCAGCGCGTCGATCACCGTGCGTCGTCCTCGCAGCACCTCGATCACCACGTCGGAATCGAGGAGGACACCGCTCAGCGCGGTTTCGCGGCTCGCGGCCGAGTACTGCGTCGCAGGCTTCTCACGTACGCGGAGGTGCTGCCGAGATCGCTTCGGTCCCGCCATAGGCCCTCGATCGCTTGAAGGGTTCGCTCACGTTCGTCCGTCACGCGATCACCGTAGGTGCGCTCGAGGGCCTCACGCGCCAGGTCGGACACGGTGCGCCCCTGCTCCTGCGCCAAGAGGCGCAGGCGGGTGTGCATCGTCTCGCTCAGAAAGAGTTGCGTACGGATCATGACGGTGTATATACACCGCATCCCGCTCGGCGGCAAGGGCCACCGCGGCGGCCTGCCCGCCGCCCGCGAGGATTCCCCGTAGCGCCCTGCGCCCCTTGTCGTTA
>CAYXRQ010000321.1:0-1946 GCA_964466765.1 uncultured Bifidobacterium sp.
GGTGCTCGTTGAGAACAGGGGCAAATTTGTGGAGTCGCATTATCAGGAGATGCTCAAGATTTGTATCTGGAAGTACACCGAGGCAGAGGGACCCAGCAAACACAAGACCCGATATCGCAGCACTGGATCACTCCGGAGTTCAAACGAGAAGCTGAACCACGAACACGTAGTGACCAGTAAATCAATTCGGAGTCGGATAATGGAAAATCCAGAGGACTTTGAACGCATTCTTCACGAGGCGATTGCGTGCACTGTGCTGGTATCCGAGCATCGACTATTGAATCAGACTGAAAAACGTCGACCGGAATTGAATGGCTGGGATCGCTACCGTGCGGCAGGAATCGAAGTTTGGGATCTTCTTGAGGGCGTCCGTGTGGTCTAGGCGCCCCAGCGGGTCTGGCCGAAGCGGTAGCCCACCGACCTGACCGTCTGGATCAGGTTCGCGTGCTCCTCGCCCAGCTTCGCCCGCAGGCGCCTGATGTGCACGTCAACCGTGCGCGCGCCGCCGTAGTACTCGTAGCCCCACACACGTGACAGCAGCATCTCGCGCGTGAACACCTTGCCGGGGTTCTGCGCGAGGAACTTCAGCAGCTCGTACTCCATGAACGTGAGGTCCAGCGGGTTGCCGTTGAACGACGCCTGGTACGTCTCCAGGTTCAGCACGAGCCCGCTGTGCTCCACCAGGTCCGCGCGCATGGCGGTGCCGTTCGACCGCGAGAACATGTGGCGCAGGCGCGCCTCCAGCTCGCGGGGGTGGAACGGCGACAGGCAGAAGTCGTCGAACAGGTCGTCGCGCAGCTCGAGGTCGCCCAGTTGCGCACCCGTGACGAGCAGCATCACCGAGTTCACTGGGTTGTCGCGCTTGCGCAGCGACCGGGCGAAGGCCCACGCCGCCTCCGGGTCCTCCTCTGCGGAGATGACGGCACCGGACCATCCTGACTGCGGCTCGGTCTTTGCCGCCTCTTCGGCCGACGCGGCAGCCTTCCACCTGAACCCGCCGAGGTCGAGCGTGCGCGCGAGGTCCGGCGACGGAGCCGCCGGGAAGACCACGAGCATGTCGAGGGGGTTCATCGCGTGTCCGGGCACCTTCTCAGATCGACCGCAGGTAGGTCTTCAGCTCGAACGGGGTGACCTGGGTCTTGTACTGGCGCCACTCGCGGTGCTTGTTGCGCAGGAACCAGTCGAAGATGTGCTCGCCGAGCGCCTCGTGCACGAGTGCTGACTCCTCCATGAGGCGGAGAGCGTCGTTCAGTGACTGCGGCAGCTGCTGCACGCCGAGCTTGGCGAGCGACGTGTCGTCCATCTCGAACAGGTTCGCGTCGGCCTCGGGTGCCAGCTCGTAGCCCTCGCGCACGCCCTTCAGGCCCGCGGCGAGGATCACGGAGAACGCGAGGTACGGGTTGCACGCCGGGTCGGGGGAGCGGTACTCGATGCGGGTGGCGGATGCGCTGCCGCGCTTCGGCACCGGCACGCGGATGAGGCCGCTGCGGTTGTTGCGCGCCCACGTCATGTGCACCGGTGCCTCGAAACCGGGGACGAGGCGCTTGTAGCTGTTCACCGTCTGGTTGGTGACGGCGGTGATCTCCGCGGCGTGGAAGAGGAGACCCGCCATGAACGACTTCGCCGTGGCGGACAGGTTGTACGGGTCCGATGCGTCGAAGAAGGCGTTGTCCTCGCCCTTGAAGAGCGAGAGGTGGAGGTGCATGCCGGAGCCCTGGATGCCCTCGAGGGGCTTGGGCATGAACGTCGCGTGCACGTTGTGCATCGCGGCGATCTCCTTCACGATCATGCGGAACGTCATGATGCTGTCCGCCATGGTGAGGGCGTCGGTGTGGCGCAGGTCGATCTCCTGCTGGCTGGGTGCATCCTCGTGGAACGAGTACTCCACCGAGATGCCCATGGCCTCCAGCATGCGGGGCGGCTCCTTGCGCAGCGACGGCGCGACG
>CAYXRQ010000322.1:0-1942 GCA_964466765.1 uncultured Bifidobacterium sp.
ATCTTGATGACGCTCCACTGGGTGATTCCCTCGAGGGCGCCGGCGGCAAGCGGCGGGGTGATGACCTTGCCTCCGCGGACCACGAAGAGGTTCTCGCCGGTGCACTCGCTGACGAGCCCCTCGTTGTTCAGCAGGATCGCCTCGTCGTACCCGGCGCGCAGTGCCTCCACCTTGGCGAGGGAGCTGTTCGCGTAGTTAGCCACGGTCTTGGCGGCCGGCGGGAGCATGTTGTGGTCGAGGCGCTTCCACGAGGAGATCTTCATGCGCACGCCCTTGGTGAGAGCCTCCTCGCCGAGGTAGGCACCCCACGGCCAGCACGCGATTGCCACGTCGACAGTGCACGGGAGGGTGTTCAGGCCCATCTCGCCGTAGCCGTAGTAGGCGATCGGGCGCACGTAGCAACCCGGCAGCCCGGTGGAGCGCACGGTGTCCTTGGTGGCCTGGATGATCTCGTCCACGGTGTACGGGATCTCCATGCCGAGGATCTTGGCGCTGCGGAAGAGGCGCTCGATGTGCTCGGTCAGGCGGAACACCGCCGGGCCGTCGGAGGTCTCGTAGGCACGGATGCCCTCGAACACGCCGGTGCCGTAGTGGAGCGTGTGGGTCAGAACGTGGACCTGCGCCTTGTCCCAGTCCACGAGGGTGCCGTTCATCCAGATCTTCGGCGTGGGAATCAGTGTGGGCATCGTGGGCTCCTCGGGAGACAGTGAAGGAAGATTACTTGCCGGCCACGCGGGCGGCGATTGCGTTTCCGGTCTCCACGGTGGAGCCGGCGAAGGGCGCGTCGCACGCGGCACGGATGCGGTTCGCGGCGGCGTTCTCGCCGAGGAAATCGAGCATCAGGGCGGCCGACAGGACGGCTGCCGTCGGGTTGGCCTTGCCGGTGCCCACGATGTCGGGAGCCGAACCGTGCACGGGCTCGAACATGGACGGGCCGGTGCGCGCGGGGTTCAGGTTGGCCGAGGAGGCCAGGCCGATCCCGCCGCTGACGGCGCCGCCGAGGTCGGTGAGGATGTCCCCGAAGAGGTTGTCGGTGACGATCACGTCGTAGCGGTGCGGGTCCTGCACGAAGTAGATGCACGCGGCGTCCACGTGGTTGTACGCGGTGCCGACACCGGGGTACTCCGCGGACACGGCGTCGAACGTGCGCTGCCACAGGTCGCCGGCGAACGTGAGCACGTTCGTCTTGTGCACCAGCGTGACGTGCTTCCTCTCGCGCCGGCTCGCGAGCTCGAACGCGTACCGGATGCACCGCTCCACGCCCATGCGCGTGTTCACGCTGCCCTGCGTGGCGACCTCGTTCGGCGTGCCGCGCCGCAGCGCGCCGCCCTCGCCGACGTACGGGCCCTCGGTGTTCTCGCGGATGACGACGAAGTCGTGCGGGGTCTGGTGGCCAGGGGCGGTCCCGCCGAACGGGCGCTGGTTCACGTAGAGGTCGAGCTCGAAGCGCATCTTCAGCAGCAGCCCGCGCTCGATGACGCCGGGCGGCACGTCGGGCGTGCCGACGGCGCCGAGCAGGATCGCGTCGAAACCGCGCAGCTGGTCCAGGGTGGAGTCCGAGAGGATCTCCCCGTCACGCAGGTAGCGCGCGCCGCCGAGATCGAAGTCGACCGTGTCGATCGCCACGCCCGCCGCCTTGACGACCTTGACGGCCTCCGCCGTGACTTCCGGGCCGATTCCGTCCCCTCCGATGAGGGCAATGCGATGTGCCATAGGGGACCAATCTACGAGCCACCGATAGCCTTCTCCGCATGGCGAAACACCTGCTGTCGAAGGAGACGTACGCCCGGCTGGAGGCCGAGGTCGCAGAGCTCGAGCACACGGTCCTGCCCGCCGTCGCAGACAAGATCGGCCGCGCTCGGGAGATGGGCGACCTCTCCGAGAACGGCGACTACCACGCCGCCAAGGACGAGTACGGCATGCTGAACGACCGCAAGAACCT
>CAYXRQ010000323.1:0-1939 GCA_964466765.1 uncultured Bifidobacterium sp.
TTTCCAGCCGCTCGCCAACCCCACGTACAACGCGGTTCTCCCGATGCTGTGGACGCAGGGCTGGCCCAACGTGGAGCTCCATGCCGGCCAGCTCGTGCCCGACTCCGTCCGCTCGATCGGCGGCATGTGGGCCGGGAAGGTGGGCTGGATGCTGGAGAACCTCATGGCCCCGACCACGCTGCTCCACGGGGACTGGCGCGCCGACAACCTGATGTTCGACGGCGGCAAGCCGGTCGCGATCGACTTCCAGCTCATCGGCACGGGGTCCGGCATGTACGACGTGGGCTACTTCATCAGCCAGTCGATCGCCACTGACGTACGCCGCGGCCACGACCGCGAACTGGTGGACCACTACCTCGACCGTCTCGAGTCGCACGGCATCGAGGTCGACCGGGACGAGGCATGGCGCCAGTACCTGGTGTGCATCGTGTTCTGCGTGACGTACGGCGTCACCACGTTCGGCGGGTACACGGAGCAGAACGAGCGCGGCCAGGCCCTGCTGCGCGACATGCTCCTCCGTGCCCTCCACTGCGTGGCCGACAACGACGCTCTCTCGGCGATCGAGTAGCGGCCCGCGGACCGCACGGGCAGACTGTCCGAATGAGCGACCACCACGACGGGCACGGCGGGATGCACGAGCACGGCCGCGACCTGCTGGCGGGCCTCGTCCCGCACACGCGCGACCTGCGCGACCTGATCCCCGGCGTCTACGAGGGATTCGGGCGCATGCACTCGGCGGCATTCGCCGACGGCGAGGTGGACCGCAAGACCAAGGAACTCATCGCGCTCGCGATCGCGGTTGCGGTGCGGTGCGACGGGTGCATCGCCGCCCATGCGAAGGCGGCCGCACGGGAGAAAGCCACGGAGAAGGAGGTCGCCGAGACCATCGGGATCGCCATCTCGATGAGCGGCGGCCCGGGCACCGTGTACGGCCCACGCGCGATGGCGGCGTACCGCAGTTTCACCGCTCCGGCGGAGGGCTGATCCGCCCCGCCGGCGGGCGGGTCACCTGGGGTTGGACGTCAGGATGCGCACGGGGATGGTGCGCGGCCCGCGCACCTGGCCGCCGGCCCACGTGACTTCCTTCGTGTCGTCGATCTCGAAGTGCGGGACCCTGGCCAGGAACTCCTCGATGGCAACGCGCATCTCCATGCGCGCGAGGTTGGAACCTGCGCACCGGTGGATGCCCGCGCCGAACGCCACGTGGCGGTTGTTCTCGCGGTCGATGACGAACTTGTCGGCGTCGTCGAACGCCTCGGGGTCGCGGTTGGCCGCGGGGAACGCCATGAGGACGCGGTCACCCTCGTGCATCGGGCAGCCGCGGTACTCGTGGTCCTTCGTGACGACGCGCGCCATGGTGACGGGCGAGTAGAAACGGAGGAACTCCTCCACGGCGGTGGGAATCAGCTCGGGCTCGTCCAGCAGGCGCTGGCGGTCCTCCTCGTGGGTGGCCAGGTGCCAGAGCGCCGAGCCGATGCCGCTCCACGTGGTGTCCACACCCGCGATGAGGAGCAGGCCGCACATGCCGAGGATGAGGTTCTCCGGGTACGGCTCGCCGTCATGCTCCTGGCGCAGGAGGTCACTGATCATGTCGTCACCGAAACCGTTGGTGCGGCGGTCCTGCACCTGCTCGCCGAAGAACTGGATCAGCTCCATGACCGCGTTCTTGCGGCCCTCCGGGTCGGCGGCTGCGTTCTCGAGGATCGCCCGGACCCAGTCGGTGAAGCGGTCCTTCATGTTGGTCGGCACGCCGAGCATGGTCGCGATGACCTGCGCCGGGATCTGCTGGGAGTACTCCACCGCGATGTCGGCGGTGTCACGGCCGGCGATGCGGTCCATGAGCTCGCGGCACCACGCACGCGTGAACACCTCGAGCTCGTCGACTGCGCGCGGCGAGAACGACGGCAGCAGCGCGCGGCGGGTGTAGGTGTGCACCGGC
>CAYXRQ010000324.1:0-1924 GCA_964466765.1 uncultured Bifidobacterium sp.
GGTGAACCTTGCCCTGTACGGGACCGACTCGCCCTCGCTGTAATGCGAGTTGGAGGCATTCAGGTTGCCGTTCTGCCACTGGGCGGGGTTCGACGTGTCGCAGGTGACCGTGAGGTTGGCGCACTGGTCGAGGTTCACCGCGGATTTCGCGGAGACCAGCAACTGGTCGTTCACGACGAACGCCGCCGCGAGGAGAAGGAAGAGAGCCGCGAGCCTTCGGCCTGCCTGGTGGTTCATGATGCACATCCGTTCGTGTGGTGTGCTCGCCTCCGGGGTCATGGGTTGCGCGGCACGTGGGCGTGATCGGGGACCTGGATCAGTGACGGTGACGGTACGGAGATGCGGGCCATGGTGCAACGGACGCACGTACCGCAGCACAGGTGGTTTGCTACCGAGCATTCCTGTGCGGGGCACTTCGTGAACCGGCGTCCGTACCGTCATCCAGGTGCCAAGACGACAGACCCTCCCGCTTCTCCTGGCGGCGCTTCTCGTCGCGACACTCGTGATGCAGGCACCGGCCCGTCGTTCGGAAGCACTCGCGGGCCGCTACGTGCTCATCACCCCCGTGATCGGCAGGTACCAACGCCCGTTCCGCGTGTTCATGACTGCCCGGGAGCTCGATGTCATGACGCGAATGGGTGCGCGGCTGCGGGCGGCCCGCAAGGTCCCGCGGTCGATCGTCAACACGGGCACATACCACGTGGAGCCGGGCTCGGAACGGTCGCCGATGTTCCTCTCCCAACGTGCGGTGCTGCGTGAGCTGCAGCGCGTGCTGGAGAAGTACAACGGCACGATCGCCGACTGGAAGGTCGACATCATCGTCGGCCGGACACAGCGGTTCATCAAGTCGAAACTGCGCGAACTCGGGTGCCAGACGAACCTCGTGTCCACGGACGGGATCGTGCAGATGGGTGCGGCACTGTGCGAGCGGCACTTCCTGGCGGACAACCTCACCGGGTACATGTTCCTGCGGTCCTCGGCTGACGTCCTGACCGATGCGATGGAAGGAGCCCGCGAACCGAGGGTGTCCACGGTGCCGTACCTCATCGCGATGCGGAACCTCTCGGGACTGGCGCACGAGTGGGCCCACATCTACAGGGCCGCCGGGCAGGACGGCCGGGTCTTCACGGACGAACCCGCGTGGGTGCGCGAAGGCCTGGCGGAGACCTGGGCCGGAATCGCGATCGTGAACTCGAACATCGTCCGCATGACGTACACGGACTGGCACGTCATCAGGCTGCGCAGGTTCCTCGACTGGTCGAGGCGGTGCGACGTCAAATTGGTCGACTTCCGTCTGGGTTCGGAGGCAACGAACGGGTGCGAGTACTTCATCGGTCCGCTGGCAATCGAACTGCTCATCGCGCGCCACGGCGGCCTGGAGAACCTCATCAAGGTGTTCCATCTGAACGACCCGGAGCAGGGATTCCTCGACGACTTCGAGGAGGTCTACGGGATGACGCTCGCCAATTTCGAGAAGGAAGCGGATGCCTACATTGCGGGCATCCGCGAGGCGGAGCTGTCCAGATGAATGCAGTAGCGAGGTCGGCAGGATGAGCGCGGCGCAGGAGACGTACCGCGAGACGGATGCGTTCCGCGAGCTCGTGTCATCAGTCGCCGCCGTGGGTGGCGCGGACTGGTGCCGCACGCTCTTGATGTGCGCGACGGACCTCGCGACGGTCCCCGACGGCGCGGTGCTCCTCCGCAACGGGGCGGGTGGGCTGAGCGCCGCGCACGCGTCCGATCCCGGTCTGCTCGGGCACAGTGCGGCGATGGCCGCGGCGGGTTGGAGGCCTCTCATGGAGTGTCTCGACACCGGCCGTCCGCTGTCGGTGGCCACGCGGACAGGAGATGCTCCCGGGGTCCCGGACGGGATTGCGGAGCTGTTTGCCGCGCTGCATCTCTTCCCGGTTCTTCACCGCGGTGA
>CAYXRQ010000325.1:0-1919 GCA_964466765.1 uncultured Bifidobacterium sp.
TGTGGCGCCGGGCCTTGCGGCCGTTGTCGCCGCGGACGCCGTTGTCCGCGTGACAAATGGTACTTGTCCGCCCCCCTCTGCCGGGTGCCTCCCGCGCGCCGCAGGAGTAAATTTCGTCCCATGCCCCGCATCCGCTCCTCCCTGCTGCTCGCCGCCCCCCTCGCACTCCTCGCCGCATGCGGCGGCGGGTCCTCCACCCCAGCCGAGACGCTGCCTGCGGATGTGGACGTGCTGGTGAGGGCGGTGCCGTCCCTCAAGTTCGACAAGGCCGACTACGGCACGGTCAAGGCCGGCGAGATCATGGTCGGCTACTCGAACGAGGACTCCGTGCGCCACACCCTCATCCTGGCGAAGGACGACCAGAAGGTCCCGAACTTCAAACTGGTCATCGGGGCCAAGGGTGACAACGACTCCGGGACGGTCACGCTCGAGCCGGGCAAGTACGTGCTGATCTGCGACGTGCCGGGCCACTCCAACATGAAAGCCACGCTCACCGTCGAGTAACCGGCAGGGCACTCCGGCGCCGCACACCGAACATGCAGAAGGGCCGCCCCGAGGGGCGGCCCTTCTCCGTTCTGTGGCTCCCGGTGGGGTCAGCCCATGAAGATGATCGAGACGACGAAGAGCACGAGCCACAGGACGACGCTCGTGATGATCGCGTTCTTGTGCGACTCGTAGGGCTTCAGCATCTTGTTGCCCGCGGCCGTGCCGCCGAACTTGCCGAGTGCGTTGAGCTGCAGGAGCGCACCGAGCACCACCGCGATGATGATGAAGGTGTAGCCGTCGCTGGTGGTCGCAGAGAACGCCTCGGGGTAGAAGTGCGCCGCGCCGACCATGTAGAAGAGCATGGATACCGAGAAGATCATGTTCTGGCGGGAGATGAGCATGGCCCGGCGGCCCGCACCGGCCGCGTTCGCGTCGGCCTCCCCGCCGTTCAGGACGTTGGTCGCGTTCGCAATGACGACCTTCTGGTTCTTCCAGATGACCATCCACACGTTCGCCGCCATGGTGATGCCGAGCAGCATGCCGACGGTGATCGCCGCGTTCTTCGCGTTCGCCGGGTCGTCGCCCGCGTGGTTCATGAAGTCCTGCATGTAGTCGGGGACGATCCCGACGATGAGGAGGCCGGTCGCGAGGGTGGCGATGGCCGCCCAGCGGAACCACCACAGGGCACGTGTCGCGATCTGGGTGACCGTGATGTTGCGGGCCTTGCCCTCGTCGCCGTAGGCCGCGAGGCCGGGCACCTGCACGAAGTTGAAGTAGTACAGCAGGCCTATCCAGGTGATGCCTGCGAGGACGTGCAGGTACCTGAACCAGAAGTTCCCGATGTGGTACTGGCTGAAGAGATTCGCCGCGTTCATGAATGGTTCCCCTTGTCTGTCGCGTCCGGGGGGACGCACGGGTCAAAGTATCAGCCGTCGGTGCGGGCAGGGCGGAATTGCGGCCACCGAACTAGCCTCGGGTCCGTCATGGCCCACGAGTTCATCTACACCTGCTACAAGCTGGCGCGCTTCTATCCCCCGGACCGCACGATCCTGGAGAACATCTCGCTCTCCTTCTACCCGGGGGCCAAGATCGGCGTCCTCGGCTCCAACGGCAGCGGCAAGTCCAGCCTGCTGCGCATCATGGCCGGCCTGGACGACGGCTACACCGGCGAGGCGCGGCTGACCCCCGGGTTCACCGTGGGCCTGCTCGAGCAGGAGCCCCAGCTCGACCCCGCGAAGGACGTGCTCGGCAACGTGATGGACGGCGTGGCCCCTGTGCAGGCTCTCATCGACCGCTACAACGAGGTCATGGCGATGTGGGGAGACCCGGATGCCGACTACGACAAGGTCGGCGCCCTGCAGGCCGAGCTCGAGGACAAGATCGCCGCCGCCGACGCCTGGAGCCTGGAGCGCAACGTGGAGATCGCGATGGAC
>CAYXRQ010000326.1:0-1896 GCA_964466765.1 uncultured Bifidobacterium sp.
CTGAAGTCGGGCAGGAAGCTCACATGGCACGGGAACTGGATCACCGTCAAGTGACGTCCGCGGGCGACGGGCGGTCAGTCGCCGTGGAAGAACGCAGAGATCCACCGGGCCAGGAGGTCCTGGTCCAGGGAAGCCTCGGTGAGCGTGGCGCGCGCGGCCGCCGCTGGTTCCTCGCCGAAGAGCGCCGTTCGCGTGGCAAGGAGACTGTCCGCGAGGGCGGGGGAGAACTCCGGGTGGACCTGCAGGGTCCAGGCGCGCTCGCCCACGAGCATCCCGCCGTTCGGGCAGTAGGCACTGTCCGCCCACACCGTGGCCTCGGCGGGCACGTTTATGACCTGGTCCTGGTGGCTGGCGGCGAGGCGGATGACATCACGCTGCGGCTCCATCCATTCGCGGGTCTCGTGGACGGCGTAGTCCTTCGCGCCGATGCCCCAACCGACGTCAGCCTTGCGCACGGTGCCGCCGAGGGCCTGGGCGAGAAGCTGGTGGCCGAAGCAGATGCCAACGAACGGGGTCTCGGTGCGCACGATCTCGCGGAGCATCTCCTCCACGGTGCGCAGCCAGGCGACGTCGTCGTAGACGCTGAGCCTGCTGGGCGAGCAGAGCCACCCGTCCTGCTCGTCGAGTGACACCGGGAACTGGCCATCGTCGCAGCGGTAGGTGACGACATTGATGCCGTGGGGCCCGAGCAGCTCCTGGTACAGCTCCGGGTAGTCACCCCCCACGTGCAGGCTGCCGGCATCGATGTGCCCCACGAGGAACAGGCCGATGGACCTCAACGGAACGAGAACACCTTCGTGGGGCCGGACTGCAGCTCGGGCAGCAGGCCGCGCCGGCGGAGAATCGGCATGACGCCCTCGCCGAACCAGTACGCCTCCTCGAGGTGCGGGTATCCGGACATGATGAACGCGTCGTTTCCGAGCGCGTGGTACTCCTCGATGCGGTCGGCGACCTCCTCGTAGCTGCCGACGAGGGCGGTTCCCACGCCGCCGCGCACCAGGCCGATGCCGGCCCACACGTTGGGGTGGATCTCCAGCTTCGACAGGTCGCCGCCGTGAAGGTCGAACTGGCGTCGCTGACCGACGGACTGGGTCTTGAGGAAGTCCTCGCGCGCCGCGGCGATCGACTCCGGTGACATGGAGGCGAGAATCGAGTCGGCGACGGCCCATGCCTCCTCGCTCGTCTTCCGTGCGATCACGTGGAACCGGATGCCGAACCTCATCGTGCGCCCGAACGCTTCGGCCTTCGCGCGCACACGCTCGATGCGCTCGCGGATGGCGTCGGGTGTCTCGCCCCACGCGAGGTAGAGATCCACCGTCTCGGCTGCCACGTTCTCGGCCTCCTCGCTGGCGCCGCCGAAGTAGATCGGGGGAACGGGGTCGGGCACGTCGCGCGTGGTGGCGTCGGTGACGTCGAAGAACTCGCCCTTGAACGTGAACGGCTGCCCCGACCACGCACCGCGCATGATCTTCACGAACTCCGCGGTCCGTGCGTAACGGGTTGCCTTGTCCTCGGTGATGCCGAAGCGGGCCAGCTCTGCCTGTTCCGCGCCGGTGACGATGTTGACGAGCAGACGACCGTTCGACACGCGCTGGTAGGTGCTCGCCATCTGCGCGGCGAGAGTGGGCGTGAGGAGCGCGGGGCGGAATGCCACCAGGAACTTGAGCCGCTCGGTCACCGCGAGGAGAGCCGCGGTGGAGATCCACGCGTCCTCGCAGCCCGTGCCGCAGGGGGTGAGCACGGCATCGAACCCGAGCTGCTCGCACGCCTGCGCAATCTGGGAGAGGTAGGCCACGCTGGGGGCACGGCTGGTCCCGGCATCGGCGAGGACGTCACGGGAGTCGCCGCCCGTGGGCATGAACCAGTTCATCTCGATCATCGCGGTGGCCTCCCCGT
>CAYXRQ010000327.1:0-1895 GCA_964466765.1 uncultured Bifidobacterium sp.
GACCACGTAGTAGCCCATCTCCCCGAGCGGGTTCTCCGTGCTGACCCAGGCCTCACCCTCGGGCACCTTGATGATCTTCGGCACCTTCACCATGACGGGGCCGCCCGGGATGGTGTCGAGCAGCTGGTCGACGATGCGCGTGGACTCGCGCACCTCCTGGAGCCGCACCCAGCAGCGTGCGAACGAGTCGCCGTCCGGGTGGGTGATGACCTTCCAGTCGACCTTGTCCCACGCCATCGCGATCTTCTGGTCGCGGCGCAGGTCCCAGTCGACACCGCTCGCGCGCAGGTTCGCCCCGCTGAGGCCGTACTGGAGCGCGACCTCCTTCGGGATCACTCCGATGCCGCGGGTGCGGGACTGGAAGATCTCGTTCCCGAAGAGCAGGTTCTCGATCTCGTCGCAGAAGTTGCGCAGCTTCTTCATGACCGAACGCGTCTCGTCGATGAAGCCTGCAGGCAGGTCGTCCTTCAGCCCGCCGATGCGGTCGAAGTTGGGGTGGAAACGGCCGCCCGTCGCCGCCTCGATCAGGTTCAGCACGTACTCGCGGTCGCGGAAGGCGAAGAACACCGGCGTGACGGCACCCAGCTGCACGCCGAGGTCACCGAGGAACAGCGAGACGTTCGCGATGCGGGACAACTCGAACAGGATCGTGCGGATGTGCTGGGCGCGCGGTGTGGCCTCGATCCCCATGAGCTTCTCTGCGGCGAGGATGAACGGCACCTCGTTCGCGAAGCTGCCGAGCCAGTCGATGCGGTTGACGAGCGCTGTGACCTGCGGGAAGGTGCGCACCTCCGTGAGCTTCTCGTAGCCGCGGTGCATGTAGCCGGCGGACGGCTCGGCCCAGACGACCTGCTCGCCGTCGAGACGCGCGATGATGCGCAGCGTGCCGTGGGTGGCGGGGTGCTGCGGTCCGATGTTGAGGGTCATGCCCTCCGTCTCGAGCTCCACGTTCACGCGGGCATCCGCCGCCTGGGCGGCGATGTACGAGAGTTGCTGGCGGTCGCCGAGGAGTGTCATGACTGCTCGCTCTCTTCCTCGTTCTCGTCACCCGGCAGCGGCTCGACATCGACGATGCCCGGCCAGGGCTTCACGATGCGGGCGAGCAGGGGGAAGTCCTTGCGGAGGGGGAAACCCTCGAAATCCTGGGGCAGGTAGATGTGGCGCAGGTCCGGGTGTCCGGCGAAGTTGATGCCGAACATCTCCCACGTCTCGCGCTCGTGCCAGTTTGCGCCGGCGAAGACCGGAACGATCGACTCCACCGTCATGGAATCATCCGGGACGTCGCACTTCAGGTTCACGCCGCTGGTGGAACCGGGCATCACGAGGCGAACGAGCAACTGGAACCTGGTGGCACCGCCGGCGTAGCCCTGCACGATGCTGGTGTCGCGCTCGGGCGCGGGCTCGGTGGGGTCGTTCTCCCCCTTGCCGAAAGGCGAGGGCATCCAGTCGATCGCCGAGAGGAAGCAGAAGTACGTGTAACCGATCGACCGGACGGCCTCGACGCTCGCCCGCCACGACTCCGTGGCAACGCGCACCCAGATGTCGTCGTTCGGCTTCATCAGCGAGTCAGCGACGTTGCCGCCGAGCGCCCCCAGGAGAGCGGCAAGCTCGGTCTCGCGGCGCTCGTCGCGCGGGGCCTCGGCGGTGTCAGCCTGCGACAACGGGAACACCTCCCCGTTCGGCGGACTCGCCGTCGACGGCGCTCATCGGCACGGTCCCCTCGCCGCGCCAGCGTGCACCCATGTCCTCGTTCTTGATGCGCTGCTGGAGAAGCACGATGCCCTCGAGGAGGGCCTCGGGCCGGGGCGGGCAGCCGGGCACGTACACGTCGACGGGGATGATCTGGTCGACACCCTTCGTGACCGAGTAGCTGTCCCAGTACGGGCCGCCGCAGT
>CAYXRQ010000328.1:0-1877 GCA_964466765.1 uncultured Bifidobacterium sp.
CCGGCTCGCGTTCCTCGACGGTCTCGGGGTCGGCCTGCTGGAGCAGCCGTTCGCCCCCGGCGAGATGCGCGCCCACGCAGCGCTCGCCCGCATGATCGCAACGCCCGTGTGCCTGGACGAGTCGGTCCCGGACTTCGCCGCGGCAATTGAGGCGCCCTCCACGGGGGCGTGCTCGGTCATCAACGTGAAGCCCTCGCGCGTGGGCGGTTTCCATGCCGCCGTCGCGATCATGTCGCTGTGCGCGGAGAACGGCATCGGGGCGTGGGTCGGGGGCATGCTCGAGTCCGGCATCGGACGGGCCGGATGCCTGGCGCTCGCCACCCATCCCGCGTGCACGCACACGCCCGACCTCTCGGCGAGCGACCGTTACTTCCTCCGCGACGTCACGGCGCCGTTCGTGCTGGGCAACGGGTGCATCGCGGTGCCGCGGGGCCCCGGTCTCGGGGTCACCCCCGACCCGGAGCTGCTCCTTGACGCCGCCACTTCCATTGAGACCGTCTTCGGGCGCTGATCCGTGGCACGATTCATCCCATGACCCCCGGCCGGTTCGATCTCGACGCGATGACGGAGGACCTCCGCACGCTCGTGTCTGCGGAGTCACCTTCGCGCGACGTCGACAGGCTCACGGTCCACGCGAGGCTGCTGTCCGGGATGATGGTCCGGCTGCTCGGGTCCGCGCCCGAACTGATCGACTCGCCAGTGGGCCCGCACCTGCACTGGCGCGGCGGGGGCGAGCCGAGGGTTCTCATCCTCGGCCACCACGACACCGTGCACCCGGCCGGCACGCTCGCGTCGCGCCCGTTCACGGTCACCGACGGCACCGCCACCGGTCCCGGGGTGTTCGACATGAAGGCCGGGATCGTGCAGGCGCTCCACGCCGTCGCCGCCATGGAGGACCGCTCGCACGTGGAGATCCTGCTCTCCGCCGACGAGGAGATCGGGTCGCGGGAGTCCCGTGGATTGATCGAGGAGCGCGCCCTCGCGTGCGGCGCGGTGCTCGTTCTGGAGCCGAGCGCCGACGGCGGCGCACTGAAGACCGGCCGCAAGGGCACCGGCACGTTCGAGGTGCGCGTGCACGGCCGCGCATCCCACGCCGGCCTCGAGCCCGAGAAGGGCGTCAACTCCCTCGTGGAGCTCGCCGGCCTCATCCCGCAGATCGTGGCCATCGCCGACCCGGGGCGCGGCACCACCGTCACGCCCACGGTCGCCTCAGCGGGCACGGCGGACAACGTGGTCCCGGAACTCGCCTCGTGCTTCGTGGACGTGCGCGTCGCGGTGCCGGAGGAGAAGCCCAGGGTGGAGGCCGCGATGGCGTCGCTGCGCGGCTCCGTTCCGGGGACCGTCATCGAGGTGCTCGGGGGCATCGGCAGGCCGCCGATGCACGAGTCGGCGGCGTTGCTGCTGATGTCGATGGCGGTGGAGACCGCCGAGGCGGCAGGATTCGCCGCGCCGGACGGCGTGGTGGTGGGAGGCGGCAGCGACGGCAACTTCACCGCGGCGGTCGGGGTGCAGACGCTCGACGGGCTCGGTGCGGTCGGTGGCGGGGCGCACTCAGCAGACGAGCACGTGGTGCTGGCGGAGATGCCGCACCGCGCGGCACTCATCGCCGGGCTGTGTCAGCGGTTGTCCTCGATGGCGAGCAGGCTGCCGCCGGTCAGCGTGCCTGCCTGACGGTAGACCTCCAGCTTCGACCTGCTGTCGTCGATGTCGAGGTTGCGCATCGTGAGCTGGCCGATCCTGTCGAGGGGGCCGAACGCGGCGTCCTCGACCCGCTCCATGCTCAGGCGCTCCGGTGCGTACGTCAGGTTGGGGCTCTGGGTGTCGAGGATGCTGTAGTCGTCGCCGCGGCGCAGCTCGAGCGTGACCGAGACGGTCAC
>CAYXRQ010000329.1:0-1875 GCA_964466765.1 uncultured Bifidobacterium sp.
AGGAACCCGCGACGAGCGAGGGCACGACGCCGAGGTTCTCCCGCGACACGATGTATGCGCCGCCGCCCGACGGGTAGGCATTGATCGTCTGCCGGTAGGACATGACCACAATCGCCAGGAGCACGCACACCACGACCGCAATGGGCATCATCGGCCTGAAGGCCGCGGCGCCCACCCCCGCCTGGAGCAACAGGACCACGAGAATCTCGTCAGTCGCGTAGGCGGTGGACGAGATCGCGTCGGACGCGAACACCGGCAATGCGACTAACTTGCGCAGCCGCTGGTGTGCCTCGTCCGCACTCGAGATCGGCTTGCCGATGAGGCGTGACTTGACGGACGAGATGACAGACATACGGGCGGCTTGCAGCCGGTTCCACTCTGCACCCCGGGCGCCCGCCGCACCGCGGGGTTAGCGGATTCTTAGCGTTCAGTACTCCCGCGAGAAGCGGTAGCCCATCCCCGGCTCTGTGTGGAAGTACTTCGGCTTGCCCGGGTCCGGCTCCAGTTTGCGCCGGATGTGGGCCATGTGGACGCGGAGATAGTTCGTCTCCTCGCCGTACTGCGGACCCCACACCGACTGGAGGAGCGACCGCCCGGACACGAGCCGGCCCTCGTTCCTGACCAGCACCTCGACGATGTTCCACTCAGTGGGCGTCAGTTTGGTCTCACCGGCCGCGGTCGACGCCCTGCGGGACGCGAGGTCGAGACTGAAGTCCGCCGTTGACACCACAGGCACATCGTCGACAGGTGACGACCGCCTCAATGCCGCACGAAGCCGGGCAAGGAGCTCCCCCATGCCGAACGGCTTGGCCACGTAGTCATCCGCCCCCGCATCGAGAGCCCCCACCTTGTCGAACTCCGAGTCGCGCGCCGAGAGCACCACGATGGGCACGTTCGTCCAGTGACGCAGGGACCTGATCACCTCGAGACCGGAGAGTCCGGGCAGGCCCAGGTCGAGCAGGACCACGTCGGGGAGGTTCTCCCTCGCGATCTCCAGGGCCTTCTCCCCCGTTGCCGCGAGGTCGACCTCGTAGCCCCTCGCCCGCAGGTTTGCCGCGAGCGTGCGGCGGAGGTTCGGCTCGTCGTCGACACAGAGGATGCGGCTCACAACGTGGCCTCCCCGCCGGCGCGAAGCCGGACCGACACCGTGAGCCCGCCGCCCGGCGTGTCAGCCATCTCGAGCCTGCCGTCCATGGCGTGCACCAGACGGTCAGCAATTGCGAGACCCAGGCCCACCCCACCTGCCGTGGTCGCATCGCCCAGCCGGTGAAACGGCTGGAGCACCGTCTCTCGTGAGTCGACCGGTATGCCCGGCCCGCGGTCCACCACCTCGACCGAGACGATGTGCCCCGACCTCGTCGCGCGCAGGGACACACGTCCGCCCTCAGGGGACCACTTGAGCGCGTTCTGCACCAGGTTCACGAGCACGCGCTCCAGCAGGGCGGCATCGGCGACCACGTCGGCTGCAGGGGGCTGGAGGTCGACATCTATGCGGAACGCATCGTGCGGGAACGCCCGCACGACCATCGGCACGACTTCCTCCAGCGACACGCTCTCCACGGCCGGCCGGAGCACGCCCGCCTCCAGCCTGCTGAGGTCGAGAAGGTTCGTGACGACCCGGTTCAGCCCGTCGGCATCGTCCTCGATCGACGCGAGGAACCCGGCGATGTCCTCGGCTGACCAAGCCACGTCCGACTGCCGGAGGCTCGACACGGAGGCCTTGATGCTGGCGAGCGGGGTGCGGAGATCGTGCGAGACGGCGCGCAGAATCGCAGTCCTCAGTTCGTCCGCCCGCGCGAGGACCTCTGCCTCCAGTGCGATCTTCCGGAGCCGTGCTGCTTCCTCGGCCAGCGCGTACGTCTCCCGCCTGGCCGC
>CAYXRQ010000330.1:0-1874 GCA_964466765.1 uncultured Bifidobacterium sp.
GATGCCGAGGTGGTCCATCAGTGCGAGCACGTCGTTCGCGGAGTCCCAGTAGGTGAAGTCGCCCGGCGCGTGCGTGCCGCCGAAGCCGCGCTCGTCCCACGTGACCACGCGGTGGGTCGCGCGCAAGGCGGCGACCTGGGCGTCGAACATCGTGTGGTCCATGAGGAAGCCGTGGCTGAGGATCACCGCGGGGCCCTTGCCGCCGGTGTCCTCGTAGTGGATGGTGGTCCCGTTCAGTGCTGCAGTGGGCATGCGCGCACCCTAGCCCTTCCCAAGAGCGCGGTAGGCGGGGGCATCGTCGTTGACCGACATCGACCACTGTGGCGTCCGCTTCTCGAAGAACGCACGGACGCCCTCCACCGAGTCCGGCGACGACGCGAGTTTGTTGATGATGCGCCCCTCGGCGGCGATCATCTCGTCCACCCCAGCGTTCAGACCCTCCCACATCATGCGCTTGGCGAGAGCAACGGACACCGGGGCGGTGTTCTGCGCGATGTCGCGGGCGATCTCCATGGCCACGGGGAGCACCTGCTCCGCCGGCACGGCGCGGGACACGAGCCCGAGCTCAGCGGCCTCCACGCCAGAGAGCATCCGGCCGGTGAGGAGCAGCTCCGCGGCCCTCGAGAAACCGATGATGCGCGGGAGGATCACGTGCGAGCCCAGCTCGGGCAGGATCCCGCGCCGGACCATCGCGTACTGGATCTTCGCCGTCTCGCTCGCGATGCGGATGTCAGCGAGCATCGGGTACGTGATCCCCACCCCGACCGCATGGCCATTGATGGCGGCGATCACGGGCTTCGACGTGTGGTGCGGCCAGCGGCGCGGGCCGTCGTAGGTGCTCGCCTCGCCGCCACGGAACCCATCCTCACCCCCGCTCAGGTCGGCACCGGCACAGAAGGCCCTGCCCGCGCCCGTGATGACGATCGCGCGGACCGAGTCGTCCGTGTCCGCGGCCCCGAGCGCCATCGTCAGCTCGTCGCTCAGCTGCGGCGTCCAGGCGTTCATCGCCTCCGGCCTGTTCAGCGTCACCGTCGCCACGCCGTCCGCCACCGCGTACAGCACCGTCCTCAGGTCCATGGATCCCCCCGTCGTTCGTGCCGAACGGTAGCCCACTGCCGGCGCCGGGCGTCATGCGGACACTGTGCGACGGTCCGTCCCCCGTGGGGGCGGTGGTACCTTGCGCGCATGGATGCACCCGTGAACGAGATGCCCCGGTTCGGCAAGGACGCAACCGTCGAGGAAGTGTCCGATGCGCTGCGCACCGCAGGCTGTGCGGTGGTCGAGCGGCTCATGCCCGAGGAGACAGTGGACGAACTGATGGCCGACATGGGGCCGTGGATCGCGGCCACGCCGAACGGGGCCGACCCGTTCTCGGGACTGCTGACGAAGCGCACCGGTGCGCTCATCGCGCGCTCGCGCGCGTCATGGGGCTTCGTGGCGCACCCGCTGGTGCTCGGCGTCTGCGAGAAGGTCCTGTGGCCGAAGAAGACCTCGTTCCAGCTGCACCTCACGCAGTTGATCTCCATCGGGCCCGGCTCCGCCGGCCAGCCGCTCCACCGCGACCAGTGGTGCTTCGACTCGTTCCCGTTCCCTGAGGACATCGACGTGGAGGTCTCCACGATCTGGGCCATGCACGACTTCACCGTGGAGAACGGCGCGACCCGGATCATCCCCGGCAGCCACACGGAGGGGAACGAGTCCCTGGCCCACGAGCACCGCGTGGTCCAGGCGGAGATGCCGAAGGGCTCCGTCGTTCTCTACACAGGGCGCACGATCCACGGCGGAGGCGAGAACCGCAGCAATGCGGTGCGCACCGGGCTGAACATCGACTACGTGCTCGGCTGGCTGCGCCAGGAGGAGAACCAGTACCTCTC
>CAYXRQ010000331.1:0-1874 GCA_964466765.1 uncultured Bifidobacterium sp.
GGCCCGGTGCGGAAGTGCTGGTCGCCCCGGCCGTCTTGCCGGCGCCCGAGGCGACGGCGGTCCACAGTTCCTTGACGGTCGGCAGGCGCGTGGACTCGGGCACCCCCGTCAGCGAGCTCGCCAGGCCGCTGGCGATCTGCTGGGGCGTGAGCGTGGCGCTCCCCGCGTCCAGCACTGGGAGCGTCGCCCCGTCCGCCGCGGAGTCCAGCACAGGTGCGGGCAGGTTCGCCGGGCGGTCGCCGAATTCCTGCAGGTAGACACCGAGCTCGGCCGCATCGACGTCGTCGACGAGGTTGAACGACACGTTGAGGAGCCCCTCCACGTCGGCGCGCAGCGCATCGATTCCCCCGGTGGCGTACGCATCGGCGATGCGGTGGATCGTGCCCGACTTCGGGATCTCGGCGTTCGCGCCCACGGGGATGGACACGATGCTCCCGCCCCTGCCCGACGGGTCGAGCGCGAGCATCGCGAGCGAGGCGACTTCGTTCCGCGAATTGGTGACAGCGACGAGCGCCGTCGGCGTGACGGGGATCTTCGTCGCCGAGGAGTCATCGACAGAGTTGCCGCCGGTCTCGTTCAGCAACGAGTTCGCCCCCACCACCAGGCCGGACGGCAGCAGCACGAGCCCGATGAGCCCCGTGACCACGGCTGCCATCGCGCGGCGCCTGCGCCGCTCCGGTATCGCGCTCACCGGCGCGCCCCGTAGAGGCCGTGCGCGGAGATGATGCGCGCGACTGCGGGGGTGACCATCCCCGACACGTCATCACCGGCAGAGACTGCTGCCCTCACGGCCGAGCTGGAGACTGCGACCTCTTGCATCGTCACGAACTCGACCCTTTCCGCCCCGGACGGGCGCACGGCGGGCGTGTCGGGGCGGTTCACGACCACGAGCGTAGAGAGGCGCGCCACCTCCCCGTGGTCCTTCCAGGTCTGGAACTGCCGCGCGGTGTCCGACCCGACAATGAGGTGCACGTCCGTCCCCGGTTGCTCGCGGTGGATCTCGCGCAGCGTGTCGACCGTGTAGGTGGGCCCGCCGCGGCGGATCTCCCTGTCGTCGATCCCGAGGGAGGGTTGCCCCTCCACGAGAGCCCGCGCCATCTCCAGGCGCACGGCTGCCGAGGAGACCGCCCGCCCCTCGGACGTCTTCTGCCACGGGTCATTGGCAGGCAGGAGGTCCACCCTGTCCAGGCCGAGGGCGGATGCCACGGCCAGGGCGGCGGCCAGGTGGCCCACATGAGGCGGATCGAAGGTGCCCCCCAGCAGTCCCAGGCGGAATGGGCGGTCAGAAGGCACCTTCCGAGTGTAGGAGCCGCCCCCGATGGCCCCCCGGGCAGTCCATTCAGACCGTCCAGGCACAGCGGGACAAGGATTTTCCGGGTTGTGTTGGAATTGGGGCTAGCGCGCTGTACCAGCCCCGTGTTACTGTGCTCATCCCCCGACACGGACCCCCATGTCGACCCCCAATTGTGCCCGTCGCCACTGAGTGCCCGGGAACACCTGACGAAGAAGAAATGTTGAACCACGCATCATGAACGACTCAATCGGTCTCTACCTCAACGACATCGGCAAGGTCGCCCTGCTCACCGCAGAGGACGAGCGCGAGCTCTCAAAGGCGATCGAGGCCGGCCGCGAAGCCCAGAAGCGCATCGACAAGGGCGAGCGCTCCGCCGCCCTGCGCCGCGACGTCCGCAACGCCGCCGCCGCGAAGGACCGCTTCATCCGCGCCAACCTCCGCCTGGTCGTGTCCATCGCCCGCCGTTACCCCCTGCCCCAGGGCATGGACCTCCTGGACCTCATCCAGGAAGGCAACCTCGGCCTGGAGCACGCCGTCGACAAGTTCGACTGGCGCCGCGGCTTCAAGTTCTCCACGTACG
>CAYXRQ010000332.1:0-1869 GCA_964466765.1 uncultured Bifidobacterium sp.
GCCGCTGTTCGAGGTGTCCACCGACAAGGTCGACACCGAGGTCCCATCACCCGTCGCCGGCGTGCTCGTGGAGATCCGCGTGCAGGAGGGTGACACGGTGCCCGTGGGTGCCGTCATCGGTGTCGTCGGTGATGCGGGTTCTGCTCCCGCGCCGGCACCGGCACCTGCTGCCGCGTCTACGCCCGTCCCGGAGCCTGCGCCGGCCCCTGCACCCGCGCCTACCCCTGCTGCGCCGCCAGCTCCTGCCGCGGCGCCGGCTGCAACACCCGCACCTGCTCCCGCTCCCGCTCCCGCTGCGGCGCAGCACGACAGCCTGGGCTCGGACATCGTGCTGTCGCCGGTCGTGCGCCGGCTCATCAATGAGAACGGTCTCGACGTGCGCGCCATCACGGGAACGGGTCCCGGCGGGCGCATCACGCGTGACGACGTGCTCTCGGTCATCGAGAAGGGCGGCGCGCGCGCCGTTCCTGCGGCAGCACCATCTGCACCGGCCGCTGCCCCGGCGCCGGCAGCAGCCGCGCCAGGGCGGGCAACACCTGCCGCACCGCGCCCTGCCGTGGTTGCCGGTGCCCGCGACGAGGTGGTGGCACTGTCGCGCATCCGCCAGGCCACGGGCTCGCACATGATCATGAGCAAGGGCACCAGCCCGCACGCGTTCAGCGTGGTGGAGGTCGACTACTCGAACGTCGATACGACGCGCGGGAAGGTGAAGGACGAGTTCAGGGCGGCGGAGGGTTTCGGTCTCACGTACCTGCCGTTCATCGCGCGTGCCGTCGTCGATGCTCTCGCGGACTTCCCCCATCTGAATGCGTCCGTGGGTGACGACCAGCTGGTCGTGCACCGCTACGTGGACCTCGGCATCGCGGTGGACCTGGACTACAACGGCCTGCTCGTGCCCGTGGTGCGCGACGCCGAGACGAAGCGGCTCCGCGCGATCGCGCGCGAGATCAACGACCTCGCCTCGCGCGCCCGCAGCCGTCGGCTCTCGCCCGACGAGATCCAGGGCGGCACTTTCACGCTGTCGAACAACGGCTCGGCGGGCTCCGTGCTCACCATGCCGATCATCAACCAGCCCCAGGTCGGCATCCTCTCCACCGACGCGATCGTGAAGAAGCCCGTCGTGATCGACGTGCCGGGCGGGGGCGAGTCGATCGCGATCCACCCGGTCGGCAACCTGGCGATGGCGTGGGACCACCGCGCGTTCGACGGCGCATACGCGGCGGGATTCCTGGTGCGCATCAAGGAGATCCTCGAGACCCGCGACTGGTCGAGCGAGCTCTAGGAAGGCGACGGCACCGGAGGTGGCTCGGCCCGCACTGCAGGTCCGCTGGCTCGGCCGCGTGCCGTACCGCGAGGCGCTCGCCGTGCAGGAGGCCGTGTTCGCCGGTGGCCGGGGCAACCACCTGCTCCTGATGGAGCACCCCCACGTGTTCACCCACGGCCCGTCCGCGGACCTGGCGAACAACCTGAAGTGCGACCCGGCCGCTGTCGGGGCCGACTTCGTGGCGGTGAACCGCGGGGGCGACATCACGTACCACGGCCCGGGACAGCTGGTGGGTTACCCGCTGCTCGTCCTGGAGGGGCGCAACGGTGCCGACGGCCCGGCGGAGTCCTCCGCCTACGTCAATCTGCTCGAGCAGGTGATCATCGATGCCCTCGCCGACGTGGGCATGCACGGGGCCTCGCGCCTGGAGGGCTATCCCGGCGTGTGGCTGGGGGTCGCGGAGGGCAGGCCGCGCAAGATCTGCGCAGTGGGGGTGCGCATCGGGCGGCGGCGCACCATGCACGGCTTCGCGCTCAACGTCACCACCGATCTCACGTACATGCGAGAGCACATCGTGCCGTGCGGCATCCCGGAGCACCCCGTGA
>CAYXRQ010000333.1:0-1833 GCA_964466765.1 uncultured Bifidobacterium sp.
ATGTCGTTCTGCAGCGTGCCGCCGATCGCACGGCGCGGGATGCCGGTCTCCTCCGCCTGTGCCACGAACATGGCGAGCACCGGCGCGGCCGGCGAGTTGATCGTCATGGACGTGGTGGTGGTGCCGAGGTCGATCCCCGAGAAGAGGTCGCGCATGTCGGCGAGCGTGTCGATCGCGACGCCGCAGCGGCCGACCTCCCCGAGCGACATCGGGTCGTCACTGTCGAGGCCGAGCAGCGTGGGCATGTCGAACGCGGTGGAGAGGCCGTCGCCGCCGGCACGGATGATCTCCTTGAAGCGCACGTTCGTGTCCTCGGCGGTGCCGAAGCCGGCGAACATCCGCATCGTCCACAGCTTGCTGCGGTACATGGATGCATAGGGCCCGCGCGTGTAGGGCCACACACCCGGGTGCTCGGCGTCATCGGGTCCGTAGACCGGCCGCAGCGGGATGCCCGACATGGTCGAGAAGGGGACGTCACGGTGCCGCGCCGCGTCGAACCGCCCCTGCCACTCGTCCTTCGGTGTCCCCGCCATGCCCCGAAACTACTGTTGCCGCGTGCGGAAGAAAAGTGCGGTGGCTGCCGGGCGCGTGAACCTGATCGGTGAGCACACCGACTACACGGGCGGGCTCGTCTTCCCCATGGCCATCGACCGCTTCACCACCATCGAGTTCGAGGAGGTGCCGGGCCCCACGGAGCTCGCGTCGGACGACACGAGCGACCCTGACTGGCGCCGCTACCCGGACGCGGTCGCGGCCGAGATGAGGGAGGCCGGTCTGACGGTGCGCAACGTGCGCGGCCACGTCACCACCACCATCCCGGTGGGTGCGGGACTCTCGTCCAGTGCGGCGCTCGAGATCGCCTCCGCGCTCGCGTTCGGCCACAGCGGGAACGCGGCCGAGCTCGCGCAGCTGACGAGGCGCGCCGAGCACCGCGCCACCGGCGTGCCGACGGGGATCATGGACCAGCTCTGCATCGCGTCCGCCCGGGAGGGCCACGGAACGCTCATCGACTGCCGCTCGCTCGAGGTCACCCATGTCCCGCTGCCGGACGGGGTCGAGGTCGTGGTGCGGTTCGTGGCGGCGCGCACGCTGCAGGGCTCCGAGTACTCGGACCGCGTGGCCGAGTGCGCCGCGGCCGAGCGGGAGATCGGCCCGCTCCGTGATGCCTCCCCTGCCGATGCGGAGTCGGTGCGCGACCCGGTGGCGAGGTCACGCGCGCGTCACGTCGTCTCGGAGAACGCGCGCGTGCTCGAGTTCGCGGAGGCACTCGCCGCGGGGGATTTCGCCGCGGCCGGCAGCGTCATGACACGGGCCCACCGCAGCCTGTCGGGGGACTTCGCCGTGTCGACTCCCGTGATGGACGCCGCCGTGGACGACCTGCTCGCGACGCGCGGTGTCCTGGGTGCGCGCCTGACCGGCGGCGGGTTCGGCGGGTGCGTGGTCGCGATGTGCGAGCAGGGTGCCGCGGTGGAGGGCTGGCGCGTGCGCCCCGTCACCGGCATGCGCCTCGACTGACGCGCGGTCACTCGGCGCGGAGGAACCCCAGCACGGCCTCGATGTAGGCCTCGAAGTTCTCGCGGCGCACGTTGTGCCCCGCGCCGGGGATGCATCTGGTCACGATCCGCGGGTTGAGCGACACGGCCTCGGCCGCGACCGCGTCGGTCACGATGCCGTCGTGCCCTGCCTCGCCGTGGATGAGCAACGTGGGCGCGGTGATCCGCGCGACGTAGTCCTGCCACGGCTCTGGGTCGTGGAGGTTCACGGAGGTGTCGACCTGCAGTTTCGCCTCCGTCCAGTGGGGGAACTCGTCCTCGTGCCACGTCGGTGAGCGCA
>CAYXRQ010000334.1:0-1830 GCA_964466765.1 uncultured Bifidobacterium sp.
GCACCGGGCGCCCGGCCACGTCGAGCACGGTGAGCGTGACGAGGTCGGTGTGCGGTAGTTCGAACGCGATCGTGGTGCTCGGCCGGAACGGATTGGGCACGTTCTGCGCGAGGCGCACGCGCGTGCGCGGCGCATCGCCCACGCCCAGCGCGCCGACCGCGAAACCGAAGTCGCGTGCGGCGAGCGCGGCGTCGCAGCCGACGTCCTCGACGGCGCGCGCGAGCGTGGCGACGCCGTCGGGGTCCTGCGTCGGGACGCTGCCCGCGGGCAGCGTCGCGCTGACCACGCGCACCTCGTAGGTGCCCGCGGCGAGCCCGGTGAACGCGTAGGCGCCGGTCGCCGGCGTGACCTGCGTGGCGAGTTGCGTGTTGAGCACCTTGTCCCACAACTGCACGGTGACGCCGGCGATGCCGGACTCGGCGGGGTCGAGCACGCCGTTGCCGTTGGCGTCGTTCCACACGCGCCCAGCGTACGACGACGTCTGGCGCGCGAACTGCCACAGGTCGGTGCGGAACGTGGAGTTGCTGCCGCCGGTGTTGACGACCGCGACGACCACGTTGATCAGCTGACCGTTGCCGCCGGCCGCGACCGGCTTGGGGTCCAGGATGCCGTTGCCACCGGTGTGGAACGAGTTGTCGTCGGTGAACGCGCTCAGCGGGATCGAGATGCGCTGCCAACCGCCGCCGGCGACCGCACCGGGGCCGGTCGGGCTCACGAGCAGGTTGTACTGGAACTCGTCGTCGCGCCCATCCGGCACGGACGGGATCGCGTTGTCGCCGTTGTCGTCGTCCTGCAGGTTGAGTTCGAGGCGATAGCTCTGCCCCGGATCGGGCTTGATCCACAGGTTGAAGTGGGTCATGCCGGTCAGGTCCATCGGGTTCGACCGCCCGAAGCCACCCTGGTAGACCGGCAGGTTGCCCGACGTGTACGAGGCCGCGAGCGAGGCGCGGCAGCCCTGCCCCGTGGGCAGGTCGGTGGTGCTGCCGGCGATCGTGCCGCTGCCCTGCGTGCCGTTGAACGTGAACCAGCCGTTCGAGAGCGGCGCGTTGTGGTCCATGCCGTCGAACGTCTTCAGGCACGCGCTCACGTCCTGGTACTGGTACACGCGCACGTAGTCGACCTGCAGCTTCTGCGGGAACACCGTGCTCGCATCGGGCGCACCGGGCAGGTTACCGCCGACGGCGAGGTTCACGAGCAGGTGGAACCGCTTGTTGAAGGGCGCCGGATAACCCGCGGCGGTCGAGTTCCAATCGCGCTTGGTGGCGTACAGCACACCGTCCACGTACCAGCGCATCTCGCACGGCTCCCACTCGAACGCGAAGTCGTGGAACGCGGCGCTGAAATCGGTGCCCGCGGGCCCGACGTAGGTGGTGCTCGAGAACGTGTTGTTGGGGAACGAACCGCCGTAGTGGAGCGTGCCGAACACGCGATCGCGCTGGTGGCCCAGGTACTCCATCAGGTCGATCTCACCGCTCGCGGCCCAGACGCCGTAGGCGTTGTCCGTCGGCAGCATCCAGAACGCCGGCCACAGACCGCGCCCCGCGGGGAGCTTGGCGCGGATCTCGATACGGCCGTACGTCCAGTCGCCCTTGAACATCGAGCGGATGCGCGACGACGTGTAGTTCGAACCGAGATAGGACTCGGCCTTCGCGGTGATCGTCAGCAGACCGCCGGCCACGCTCGTGTTCTCGGGGCGGTAGTACTCGAGCTCGTTGTTGCCCCAACCGCACAGCGACGGGCACCCGGTGCCGGTCTGGTGCTCCCACTTGGTCGCGTCGAGCGCGGTGCCGTTGAACTCGTCCGACCACACGAGGCGATAGCTCTGCGCCC
>CAYXRQ010000335.1:0-1830 GCA_964466765.1 uncultured Bifidobacterium sp.
GCAAGGGGTTCGTCTTCAACAACCCGAACGCGAAGTCGACCTGCGGCTGCGGCAGTTCGTTCGCGGTCTAACGAGGTCCTGGTGACCTCCCACGGGACAGCGTCGCCCCTTCAGGTCTGCCGCGATTGCGGCGGCGGTGCAGCGATTGATAGATCGCCTCGGGTGACGACGCGAGGCGTCGTTGCAGGATGGTCAGCGCAAAGCCCACCGTTCCGGCACGCTTATCGTTCTGCAGAGCTTCAGCGCGATTGAACTCCTGGCGCACATAGTCGGTGACCTCCTTGTAAAGCCGCGCCTCGAGCGGCGACAGCTTGTAAGGCACCGTGTAGGCGATACGCTCGGGGAAGAGCGGTGTGCCGTCGAACTTGAGCAGGTTCTCCTTGACCATGCGGCGCATCAGGTCGCTGGTGTCAATCTGATGCACGCCGTCGCGGAACTTGCCCTCGAAGCGGTCGCCGTCGAGCAGCGCGAGAAAGAGTTGGAAGTCCTCTTCTTTGCCGTTGTGCGGCGTCGCGGTCATGAGCAAGAAGTTGCGGGTGAGGCCGGAGACCAGCTGGCCGAGCTGATAGCGCTTGGTGTACTTGACCTCTTGGTTGTAAAAGGTGGCGGCGAGCTTGTGTGCTTCGTCGCACACCACGAGGTCGTAACGATTGTCCGGGGCGGCGAGCTTTTGCTGCACCTCCTCGTTACGCGAGAGCTTGTCGAGTCGCGCGATGGCAAGATCGTTCTCAAGGAACCAGTTACCGGTGCGCGCGGCTTCGAGCTTGTCGTTGGTCAGAATCTCGAACGGCAGATGAAAGCGTCGCGAAAGCTCGTCCTGCCACTGTTCGGCCAGACTGCCGGGGCAGATGATGAGACATCGCCGCAGATCGCCGCGGGCGATGAGCTCCTTGATGAGCAGCCCGGCCATGATCGTTTTTCCAGCGCCCGGATCATCCGCAAGGAGGAAGCGCAGGGGCTGGCGCGGCAGCATGGCCTCGTACACCGCGGTGATCTGATGCGGCAACGGGTCCACCAGGGACGTGTGCACCGCAAGCACGGGATCGAAAAGATGGGCCAGTCGGATGCGATGCGCTTCCGCGACAAGGCGAAACATGCCGCCATCGCCATCGAAGCTCCATGGACGCCCCTGCTCGACGAGTTCGAGACGTGGCTCGTCGTGGCGATACAGAATCTCCTCGGCAATCCGGCCACCCGGGTCCCGATAGACCAGCGTCAGGGCATCGCCGCCATGCCATTGGACACTGACCACGGCGACAGCGGCGTTTGGCACGATGCCGCGGACGCTCGCGCCTGGCCCTAAATCCTCAAGTCTCATCGAAGGCACCCAGTGGTGGAATGATCGTGTCCGGGTCAGCGGCGCGCACGCCAAGGGACATATCCTTCACGCGCATCCGCTTCAGAAGGCTTCCCATGTCCGTCGGAAGACAGATTGCAGGCATGGGCATAGCACGTTCGCCGAACGCGCAGTCGGTCCATTCGTAACAGGGCAAGCTCGCAAGCAAGAGTCGGACGAAATCGTCCGCTCGCGCAGGACCGCGCAGCATAACCCGCTTGGCAGGAACCTCTCAAATAGTAATGTGGGCCCACCCTGCCGCTTCGCTCACGACGGCACGCCAGACCCGGACACGCTGTGGCCCCTGACCGGAGCCCGGAACCGTGGGCCAGGACGACTCCACCTCCCGTCACGCGCAAACGGGGCCCCTGCTGGCCAATCCCGCCGCGGCCGCACCCCAGAGCACGTCAGCCGAATCAGCTGCCGTGGTCGTGATGGCCTGCGACGACGAGATCCTGCCGTCGCAGACCCGCATCGAGACCGTAGGTGACACC
>CAYXRQ010000336.1:0-1828 GCA_964466765.1 uncultured Bifidobacterium sp.
AGTTCAAGCTGCGGGCCCCGTACTGGGAAGGCTTCACGAAGCAGGTCAACTGAGGCCGGCAGGCCGCAACTCCGCGCCGCGGGCAGCCGGGCCTACTGCGGCCAGTAGGCGTCGCGCAGCAGCCGCTTCTTCAGCTTCCCGTGCGCCTCGCGGGGGAGCGCATCGTGGAAGTCCACGCTGCGGGGGCACTTGAACCCGGCGAGCCTCTCCCGTGACCACGCGATCAGGTCCTCCTCGGTCAGCACGGCGCCGTCCTCCAGTTCGACAGCGGCCTTGACCTGCTGGCCGAACTCGGCGTCGGGGATGCCGAACACGGCGACGTCGCGCACCGCGGGGTGCTGGCTGAGCACGCCCTCGATCTCGGCGGGGTACACGTTGACACCCCCATTCAGGATGAGGTCGACCCTGCGGTCGACGAGGTACATGAAGCCGTCCTCGTCCAGGTAGCCCACGTCTCCCACGGTGAAGCGGCCGTCGGGGAGCTGCGAGCTGCGTGTCTTCTCCTCGTCGCCGTGGTACCTCGGTGCGCCGTCCGCACGCCGGAAATAGAGGGTGCCGATCGAGCCAGCGGGCAGGTCGCGCCCTTCCTCGTCGACCACGGAGATCTCGAGCCCGGGATTCGGCCGGCCGACGGTGCCGGGCCTGGCCATCCAGTCCTCGCTCGTGCACACCACGGGCCCCGTGCCCTCCGAGCTGCCGTAGAACTCCACGATGCACGGACCGAGAAGGTCGATGAGCCGCTGTTTCGCCCATGGCGGGCAGGGGGCTGCCGTGTGCGCAATCCACTCGAGCGACGAGAGGTCGCGGTGGGTGAATTCGTGGTCGTCCAGCTTGGCCAGCCGCACCATCAGGGTGGGAACGAGAGGTGCGCTCGTGACGCGGCGCGTCTCGACGAGGTCGAGGAACCGGCGCGGGTCGAACCTGTCCTCGATCACGAGGGTGTGGCCCCTGTTCACCGCCGCACCGAGCACACCCGCGCCGAAGGCGTGGTACAGCGGCGTCGTGATGCACATGATCCCTGCCTCCGGCATCCGGACGAAACCGCCCCATGTGCGCATCCCCAGGCCCCAGCGCGCGATGGGCAGACCCTGGTCGGGGCGCACGACCCCCTTGGAGGCGCCCGTCGTGCCGCCGGTGTACTGCAGCGGGGCACCGGCAAAGGTGGAGGCGACAGGGGAGTCATCGTGCGCGTCGCGCCAGGCCTCGTAGGTGGAGCCGATCACGAGGATGCGCCGGGGGTCCAGACCGGCCTCGGCGGCGGCGTCGCGGGCGACGGGCTCCAGATCGGGTTCGGTGACCACGAGCGTTGCTCCGCTGTTGACGAGGAGATAGGCGAGTTCAGGTGCGGTGAGGTGCCAGTTGAGGGGCACGTATCTCGTGCCCGCCATCGTGTTGCCGAGGAACATCTCGAGCCACTCGGTGCGGTTGTGGCTGAGGATTGCCCACGGGGCGTCCGCTGTGACTCCTGATGCGGCCAGGGCGTGCGCGACGCGACGCGCCCGCGACTCCAGTCCCGACCACGTGAGACGCGTCGCACCGTCGTCGACTGCGACCTCGTCCGGCGCGGCCGCGGATGCCTCGAGCAGGAAATCCCCCTCCATGCAGACATTCTTGCGCCTCTGCGGTGGCGGGACGCCACGGAGGGTCAACTACGGTTCGTGTGGGCCAGAGGGGGAGACAATGGACAAGCCGGAACCGATCAGGAACAGGATCACCGAGATGCTGGGCATCGACTACCCGGTGGTCCAGGCCCCGATGGGGTGGATCGCCCGTAGCCAACTGGCCTCGGCGGTGTCCAACGCGGGGGGTCTCGGGATCATCGAGACGT
>CAYXRQ010000337.1:0-1828 GCA_964466765.1 uncultured Bifidobacterium sp.
AGTTCAAGCTGCGGGCCCCGTACTGGGAAGGCTTCACGAAGCAGGTCAACTGAGGAAGGCAGACCGCAACTCCGCGGCGCGGGCAGCCGGGCCTACTGCGGCCAGTAGGCGTCGCGCAGCAGGCGCTTCTTCAGCTTGCCGTGCGCCTCGCGGGGCAGGGCATCATGGAAGTCGACGCTGCGCGGGCACTTGAACCCCGCAAGGCGCTCCCGTGACCAGGAGATGAGTTCCTCCGCTGTCAGAGAGGCACCGTCCTCGAGTTCGACCGCCGCCTTGACCTGCTGGCCGAACTCGGGGTCGGGGATCCCGAACACGGCGACATCACGCACGGCAGGGTGCTGGCTGAGGACACCTTCAATCTCTGCCGGGTAGACGTTGACGCCCCCGTTGAGGATGAGGTCGACCCTGCGGTCGACGAGGTACATGAAGCCGTCCTCGTCCAGGTACCCCACGTCGCCCACCGTGAAGCGACCGTCGGGGAGCTGGGAGCCGCGCGTCTTCTCGTCGTCCCCGTGGTAGCGGGGTGCGCCGTCCGCGCGACGGAAGTAGAGCGTTCCGATCTCGCCCGCCGGGAGGTCACGTCCCTGTTCGTCGACGACAGAGATCTGGAGCCCCGGATTCGGCTTGCCGACGGTGCCGGGCCTGGCCATCCAGTCCTCGCTCGTGCAGACCACGGGGCCGGTGCCCTCGGAGCTGCCGTAGAACTCGACGATGCACGGACCGAGCAGGTCGATCAGCCGCTGCTTGGCCCACGGCGGGCACGGTGCGGCCGTGTGGGCGATCCACTCCAGAGACGACAGGTCGCGACGTGCGAACTCGGCATCGTCGAGCTTGGCGAGCCGGACCATCAGGGTGGGCACGAGCGGCGCGCTGGTGACCTGCTCGTCCTGCACGAGGTCGAGGAAGCGGACCGGGTCGAACCTGTCCTCGATGAGAAGGCTGTGCCCGCGGTTGAGGGCGGATCCCAGCACGCCCGCACCGAAAGCGTGGTACAGCGGAGTGGAGATGCACATCAGTCCCGACTCGGGCATGCCCACGAAACTGCCCCACATCCGCATTCCTGCGCCCCAGCGTTCGATGGGGAGACCCTGGTCCGGGCGCACGACTCCCTTGGAGGCACCCGTGGTGCCGCCCGTGTAGAGCAACGGCGCCCCGGCGAAGGTCATCCCGACCGGTCCGTCACCGTGTGCATCCCGCCAGGCCTCGTACGTGGAGCCGATCACGAGCACCCGGGACTGCTCCACCCAGGCCGCCCCAGCAGCCTTGAGTGCCACCGGTTCCAGCCCGGGCTCTGTGACCAGCAGGCCTGCCCCGCTGTTGACGAGGAGGTACGTGATCTCGGGGGCGGTCAGGTGCCAGTTGAGCGGCACGTACCGGGCGCCGGCCATCGTGTTTCCGAGGAACATCTCCACCCACTCGGTCCTGTTCCGGCTGAGAATCGCCCACGGGGCGGCAACTGTGACCCCCGACGCGGCGAGGGCGTGCGCCACACTGCGCGCCCTCGATTCCAGTGCTGACCAGGTCAGACGAGACTTGCCGTCCCTGACGGCGATGTCACCAGGTGCGGCGACCGTCGACTCGAGAAGGAAACCCCCGTCCATCCCCTCATTCTTGCTCCTGTGCGGTGTCGCGGCGTCACGGGGGCTCCACTACGGTTCACGTGGGCCAGAGGGGGAGACCATGGAGAAGCCGGAACCGATCAGGAACAGGGTCACGGAGATGCTGGGTGTGGACTACCCGGTGGTGCAGGCCCCGATGGGGTGGATCGCCCGCAGCCAACTGGCCTCGGCGGTGTCCAACGCGGGGGGTCTCGGGATCATCGAGACGT
>CAYXRQ010000338.1:0-1808 GCA_964466765.1 uncultured Bifidobacterium sp.
GTCGGGCTCCACGTGGGCGAACATCGCGTTGGGCCAACGCAGCAGGTCACCGGCCGCGTACACGCCGGGCGCGCCCGTGCACAGGTTCGCATCGCACACCACGCCGTCGCGCAGCTCGACACCACTGCCCTCCAGCCATGCGACCGCAGGCGCGACACCGATGCCCACGAGCACCGCATCCGCCTCCACCTGCGTGCCGTCGCCCAGCGTCACCGCGCACACACGTCCCTCGCGTTCCACGATGCCGGCAACGCTGACGCCGCACCGCACCTCCACCCCGTTGCGCGCGTGCACGGCGGCGACAGCGGCGCCCATCTGTGCCCCCAGGCCGCGGATCAACGGGGCCGGTGCTCCCTCCAGCACGGTGACGCGCGCACCCATCTGCGCCGCGGTCGCCGCCGCCTCCAGGCCGATGAAGCCCGCACCGATCACCACGAGGCGTGTGCCCTCGCGCAGTTCCGCGCGCAGCGCGTCGGCGTCGTCGCGGGTGCGCAGCACGTGCACGCCGCCGGTCATCGGCACTGTCGGGAGGGTGCGCACCTGCCCGCCGGTGGCGAGGATGAGCCCGTCCCACTTCACAACCGACCCGTCCGCGAGCCGCACCTCGCGCGCGCCGATGTCGAGGGACACCGCCGCAGACCCGAGACGCCACGAGATGCCCAGTTCCTCGAGCATCTCGGGCCGGCGCAGCAGGATGCGGTCGGCATCCACTTCACCCGAGAGGTACTTCTTCGACAGCGGCGGCTTGTCGTACGGCATCGCCGGCTCGGCACCGATGACGGTGATCGTCCCGTCGTGACCGGACTGGCGCAGGGTCTCCGCGGCGCGCACGGCCGCCACCGACGAGCCCACGATCACGATGTCCGACAAGGCACGGGCTTCTGGCACAGCGCAAGGCTACGCACCGCCCGGGGGCGTTGTCCCCTGCGAACCCCCGTGAATTAGCGTGGTCGCGTGCTCCAGAAGAACGACACCGTCACGTTGATCCTGGACGAGGCCCGCAAGATCATCGAGGAACGCGGCGAGGCCGGGCTGCGCGTGGCCGAACTGGCTGACAGGTGCGGGGTGGCCGTGGGACTGCTGTACCACTACTTCCAGGACCGCCAGGCGATCATCACGGCGGTCCGCGAGGACCAGTTCGTGGCCCGCGTGGAGGCGGACATCGCCGACCTGAAGAACTACAGCACCACCGGCGACAACGAGGACATCGTCGACATCATCGTGAACCAGTTCTCGGACCCCCGCAGCCCGGACCGCATGGCGTACCGACTGCAGCGGATGGAGGTGCTGGTGGCCGCCAGCCGCGACCCGGAGCTGCTCGAGTCTCTGAAGAAGGTGCAGGACAGGTTCACCTCCGAGATCCTCGCGACGATCGCGAACGCGAAGAAGTCCGGCCTCGTTGATGCAGATGTCGACGAGAAGTCGCTCGCGCTCTTCCTGGAGATCATCCCGCTCGGTGCAACTCTCGGCATCGTCTACGGCGACAACCTGCCGGACCCGGAGAAGTGGCAGCAGTTCGTGCTCCGCGTGCTGTCGGCACTCATGCCCCGCAACGACTGAGGCGCGGACAGGCGATGAACAAGGACCGCGACACGGCCGCGGCGATAGTGCGCGAGGCGAAGGCCCTCATCGACGAGCGGGGCGAGGCGGCGCTGCGCGTCACGGAACTGGCCGAGCGCTGCGGCGTGGCGCCCAGCGTGCTGTACCACCACTTCCGCGACCGCGAGGACATCATCGCCGCCGTGAGGGAGGCGGAGCTCGTCGCGCGCATCGAGTCCGACGCGGGCATCCTCGGCGGCCTCGCGCTG
>CAYXRQ010000339.1:0-1800 GCA_964466765.1 uncultured Bifidobacterium sp.
GACGACGATCACCTTGAACTTGCGCTTGTTGTTCGGGTTGACCAACTTCATGTCGGCCTTGTAGTTGTCCCACTTCTCCTCCATCGACCCTGCGGGGATCTTGGAGTCCAGCTGGACGCTGTTCTTCGAGAGAAGGTCCTGTGTGAGGCTCATGGGGTGTTCCTGACTTTCTCTGGGTTCAGCCGACGATGCCGGCCATGACTGCGACGGGGAATGAGACGTTGCCGATCACGATGACCGCGGCGAAGCCGGTGGCGAACGAGCGGCGCCACTTGTTGAAGCGCGGGTTGTTCCACCCGAACGACTGGAAGATGCTCCAGGCACCGTGGAAGAGGTGGATGCCGAGGAGGATGTTCGCCACGACGTAGAAGAGCGCCACCGGGGTGCGCTGGAAGGAGTAGACGACGCTCGCGTAGACGGACTTCACGGCCTCCTCGTCGCCCGCGTGCGTGATCATCCTGCCGACCTCGGGGTTGACGACGCCGAACGTGAGGTCGAGCAGGTGCCAGACGACGAAGGCGAGGATCACGATGCCCGACCAGCGCATCGTGCGGCTGGCGAAGTTGGCGATCTGGTAGTCGCGGCTGCTCTGGTACTTCACGGGGCGGGCCTTGCGGTTCAGGACCGTGAGGGACCACGCCGCGTGGAGGTGGAGCAGGAGCATCGTGATGAGCCCGCCGCGCAGGATCCACAGGACCCACCCCTTCGGGGCGAGCGGGTACAGGAGCGTCTGGAGGAAATGTGCGTAGTGGTCGAGGTCGGCGGCACCCGCGTACATCTTCAGGTTGCCGATCATGTGGAAGAGCACGAACCCCATGAGACCGATGCCCGTGCCGCCCATGACGTACTTCTTGCCGACGGCTGTGGAGTAGAGGTCGATCAGGAAGGGCCGGCGGCGGCGGGCCCGGGCGGCCGTGCCGGTGACGGGGCCGCGGTGGCTGGTGACTGCTTGTGCCATTCGGGTCTCCTGCTCTGTCCGGAACCACCCCGGAGATGCAATTGCGGGGCAAACGGTACTCCCGCAGGGCCCGACCACGGCAACTTGGCAAAGTCGCCCGTTCGTGCCGTTTTTCACTACTGTTGACCCGTTCCACTTCAGAGGGCACGGTCACCCCGGCCTGCCCCCCAAACGACCGGGAGACAATTCGGTGACAGGGATAATTGCAGCTGAGGGCGGATACCAGGAGTTCACACTGAAGGGTGGTGAATGGCTGGTCCTGTGGCTCTCCGCTGCGGCCGCCATCCTCGCCATCGCAGTGGGCTTCTACCTGGTCCGCTCGGTATTGGCATCCGACCAGGGCTCGCCCAAGATGCGGGAGATCGCCGCGGCGATCCAGGAGGGCGCCTGGGCGTACCTCAAGCGCCAGTTCAGGACGATCGGGTTCATCCTGATCCCCCTCGTGGTCATCGTGTTCGTCACGTCGACCGCGATCAAGAAGGGTGACGGCACGGAGGCTCTCTCCTTCGGCCAGGCCGGCCTGTGGCGCACCCTGGCGTTCGTGCTCGGGTGCCTCGCCTCCGGCCTCACCGGCTACATCGGCATGACCCTCGCCACCCGCGGCAACGTCCGCACGGCGGCGGCAGCCCTCACCAACTCGATGCCGAAGGCCCTCACGGTCGCCTTCCGCACGGGCGGCGTGGCCGGCATGTTCACCGTGGGCCTCGGCCTCATCGGTGCCACGGCGATCATCATGGTCTTCCAGAACACCTCGAGCGTGATCCTCGTCGGGTTCGGCTTCGGCGGCTCTCTCCTCGCGCTCTTCCTGCGCGTGGGCGGCGGAATCTTCACCAAGGCCGCCG
>CAYXRQ010000340.1:0-1799 GCA_964466765.1 uncultured Bifidobacterium sp.
ACGACCAGTGATGCCGCCATCAGGGCGACCACTCCCCCAAGGAATCGCTTCATTTGCGGAAACATACCAGCCCCCGACTGGGCGTTCGCCATGACGAACGCAGGCAGGCTCGGGCGCCTCACTGCCGCTGTTCGGGAAAGCGAACGGCAAATCAGTCTTGGCGCAGGTGCCTGTCGTTCGGGAAACCGAACGCCGAATCAGCCCTGGTCCGGATCCCCGTCGTTCGGGAAAGCGAACGCAGACAGCTGCTGCCGGCGCGTCGCCTACTTGATGGCGTCGAAGCCCAGCTGGAGGGCGGCGAGGATGTCCTCGATCGACTCCAGGCCCACGGACAGGCGCACGAGACCCGGCTCCACGCCGGCCGAGCGCTGCTCGTCCTCGGTGAGCTGGCTGTGCGTGGTGGACGCAGGGTGGATCACGAGCGAGCGCACGTCGCCGATGTTCGCCACATGGCTGTGCAGCTGCAGGGCCTCCGCGAACTTCTGGCCGGCGTCACGGCCGCCCTTCACCACGAAGGCGATGACCGAGCCGTAGCCCTTGCCGCCGAAGTACCTCTTGGCGCGCTCGTGCCACTGGCTGCTGGGCAGGCCCGCGTAGTTGATCGACTCCACCGCGCCCTGCTTCTGCAGGAACGCCACGACCTTGTCGGTGTTCGACCAGTGACGGTCCATGCGCAGCGACAGCGTCTCCACGCCCTGGAGAATGGTCCACGCGTTGAACGGGCTGGCGGACATGCCGAGGTCGCGGAGCAACTGCACGCGCGCCTTGATGATGAATGCGCCGTGACCGAGGGCCGGCCAGTACGCGAGACCGTGGTAGCTGGGGTCCGGCTCGGTGTAGTTCGGGAAGCGACCGGACGCGCCGAAATCGAACTTGCCGCCGTCGATGAGCGCGCCGGCGATCGAGGTGCCGTGGCCGCCGAGGAACTTCGTGGCGGAGTGCACCACGAAGTCGGCGCCCCACTCGATCGGCCGGATGCCGTACGGGGTGGGCACGGTGTTGTCGAGCATCAGCGGGATGCCGTGGTCATGGGCCACCTTGGACACGCCCTCGATGTCGAACACGTCGTTCTTCGGGTTCGCGAGCACCTCGCCGAAGAACAGCTTCGTGTTGTCCTTGATGGCGCTCTTCCACTGCGCGAGATCGTGCGGGTCGTCCACGAACGTGACCTCGATGCCGAGCTTCGGCATCGTGTAGTGCAGCAGGTTGTAGGTGCCGCCGTACAGCGACGGCGATGCCACGATGTGGCCGCCGGCCTCCACCAGGTTGAGGATGCCGAGCGTCTCCGCGCTCTGGCCCGAGGCAACAACGAGCGCACCCGGGAGACCGACAGCAGTCGCGGTGCCACCCTCGAGATCGGACAGACGCGCCTCGAGCACTCCGGTCGTGGGGTTCATCAGGCGGGTGTAGATGTTGCCGATCTCGGCGAGTGCGAACAGGTTCGCGGCGTGCGCTGAGTCGCGGAACTGGTACGACGTGGTCTGGTAGATCGGCACGGCCCGGGAACCCGTGGTGGGGTCGGGCTGCTGGCCGGCGTGGATCTGGCGGGTCTCGAAACCCCAATTGGCGTTGCTGCTCATAGGTCGCACACACTACGCCCTAAATCCCGACCTTCCAAGTCGGATTTAGGAATCGGGACTGTTTCCGCCCCACAGCTCCGGCGCTGTGCATGCAGAAGGGGCGCCGCCCATCGGACGGCGCCCCTTGTGTTCGCGCTGCGCACCGGGACGACCCGGCGCTGTGGCCCGGGTCAGCCGCCGGAGACCTCGGTGACCGACTTCTTGCCCGCCGACAGCCAC
>CAYXRQ010000341.1:0-1790 GCA_964466765.1 uncultured Bifidobacterium sp.
GACGTGCGTGTCGCCCATCTCGCCCTCGATCTCGGCGCGCGGCACGAGCGCCGCCACGGAGTCGATGACGAGGACGTCGAGCGCGCCCGAGCGGATGAGCATGTCGGCGATCTCGAGCGCCTGCTCACCGGTGTCCGGCTGGGAGATGAGCAGCTGGTCGATGTCGACGCCGATGGCCTTGGCGTACACCGGGTCCATGGCGTGCTCGGCGTCCACGTAGGCGCAGATGCCGCCGTTGCGCTGGGCCTCGGCCACGACGTGCATGGCGAGGGTGGACTTGCCCGAGGACTCCGGGCCGTAGATCTCGACGACGCGGCCGCGCGGGAGGCCGCCGACCCCGAGGGCGAGGTCCAGAGGGAGGGCGCCGGTGGGCACGGCCTGGATGGCCATGGTCCCCTTCTCGCCCATCCTCATGATGGACCCCTTGCCGAACTGCTTGTCGATCTGGGCGAGGGCCGCGTCGAGGGCCTTGTCGCGCTCTGGGCTTGGTGTGGTCATTGCTGTCTGCCTTTCCTGTGGTTCCCCCCTCTGTCGGGGAGAACGCGGGACTGTACGTAATGGGTGTGTTCGAACGACACGACTGTAACTACGAACACTTGTTCGGTCAAGCATTCCCGGTCGGCGGCAATGTGGAGACTGCCCGGCACCCCGGGGCAGGCACGATTCCTTTGCGGGGCAAGGGTTCGCAGGTCAGACAGGACAGGTCAGCGCCTAGTCAGGGGTCGCCTTGTCAGGGGCGGCCGGCGGCCAGTGCCGCCTCGGCCTCGGCCAGGTCCTCCTCGGAGGGCCGGCGGATGAAGAGGTCCACCCCGAACCACACGGTGTAGGTGTTCGGGTACCACAGCACCGGCCAGACCACGGCCAGGGCTCCCGCGACCACGAGCAGAGGAACCAGGGCCACGCCGGCGATCACAGAGAAGATCATCCACGCGATGATCGTGCCGAACGTGATGAACACGCCCATGGTCGCGGCGCCAAGCTCGAATCCCTCGAGGTTGCGCTGCCAGCTGAGCCCGCAGGTGTTGCAACGGTCGTTCTTGCCGTACCAGCTCTTGAAGAAGGCGCCCCTGCCGCCGCACCATGCGCACCTGCGGAACAGGCCGCGGATGATCATGCGGGGAAGGGCGGGACGGTCGTGCCTAAGCGGTGAGTTCATTGACGAATTCTTCGAACACGTTCGCGTAACGAAGTGCTTCCTCCTCTGTGTGCATCAAGGAGATTAGCCACTGCTCGTCGAGCCCCGGCGGAAGCAGGATGCCGCGGTTGATGCCGTGGATCCACTGCGCGAAAGCGAGGTCAGCATCTGCTGTCTTGTAGTCGCGGTAATTGCGTACGGGATCGACCGTCCACGTGACGCAGCCCTTCGCGCCGAACTGCACAGTGTGCGCCGGCAGGCCGGCACCGTCGATCACGGAGGCACATGCGGCCACGAGCTTGGTGTTGCGTGCCACCGTCTGCGCCGTTGCCTCCGGTGTGCATGCATCCCGCAGGACCGCACGTGCGGCCGCCATGACGAGCGGGTTCCCGTTGTAGGTGCCGAGGTGCAGCACGCGCCCGGCGGTGATCTCGTCCATGCACTCCTGCGTGCCGCCGAACGCACCGATCGGCAGTCCGCCTCCGATGCTCTTGGCGAGGCACACGAGGTCGGGCTTCACACCGAGCGCACCGGTGGCGCCGGACCACCCGGCCGTGATGCCGGTCTTCACCTCGTCGAAGATGAGCATGGTGCCGTGGCGGCGCGTGATCTCCCGGACCGCCTCCAGGTAGCCGGGCTGCGGCAGGCAGATGCC
>CAYXRQ010000342.1:0-1780 GCA_964466765.1 uncultured Bifidobacterium sp.
ACGGGGACGTGCAGTCCGACACCGTCGCCCAGGGGTACGGCTCGCTCGGTCTCATGACGTCGGTGCTGATGACGCCGGACGGCCGCACGGTGGAGGCCGAGGCTGCCCACGGCACCGTCACCCGCCACTACCGCGAGCACCAGAAGGGCAACAAGACCTCCACCAACCCGATCGCATCGGTGTACGCGTGGACGGGCGGCCTGAAGCACCGCGGCAAGCTGGACAACAACCCGGCGCTCATCGGCTTTGCCGAGAACCTCGAGCGCGTCTGCGTGGAGAGCGTCGAGGGCGGCGAGATGACGAAGGACCTCGCCATCCTCATCTCGAAGGACACCCCGTGGCTCACGACTGAGGACTACCTCGCCGCACTCGACCGCCGTCTCCAGCAGAAGATGGGCTGAGCCCGTGCGCGCCGTCGTCCTGCGTGACCACGGCGGGCCGGAAGTGCTCGTCATCACGGAGTCGGCCGATCCCGTGCCGGGGCCCGAGGAGGTGCTCGTGCGCGTGCATGCCACGGCCCTCAACCGGGCGGACCTCCTGCAGCGGATGGGGATGTACCCGAACCCTTTCCCCGCTGACGACGAGATACCCGGTCTCGAGTTCGCGGGCGAGGTGCTCTCGTGCGGGCACCGGGTCTCCATGTGGCGGCCCGGCGACAGGGTGATGGGGATCGTGTCGGGTGGTGCGTACGCGGAGAAGCTCGTCATCCACGAGCGGCAGGCGATGGAGGTGCCTGCGGGCATGGACTGGACCGATGCCGCCGCCATCCCCGAGGTGTTCATCACGGCGTGGGACGCACTCGTGGTGCAGGGCGGGCTCACGTCGGGCCGGTGGGCCATGGTGCACGCAGGGGCGTCGGGCGTCGGCACGGCGGCCATCCAGATCTGCCGCGCGATCGGCGCGAGGATCATCGTCACCTGCTCCGCCGGCAAGGTGCAGGCGTGCCGTGACCTCGGCGCGGACGTCGTGGTCGACTACGGCTCGCAGGACTTCGTGGAGGCGGCGCGCGGGGCCACCGGCGGTGCCGGCGTGGACGTGGTGCTCGACGTCATCGGCGGCGAGTATGTGGAGAAGAACGTCGCTGCCCTCGCGGTGAAGGGGCGGATCATCCAGGTCGGCGTGATGGCCGGCAAGCCGTTGCCGTTCAATGTCGGGTTGCTCCTCGGGAAGCGGGCCACCATCACGGGAACGGTCCTGCGGGCGCGCCCCACGGAGGAGAAGATCGCGATCAGCAGGCAGTTCGCCGCCGAGATGCTGCCGTTGTTCTCGACGGGGGCACTGCGGCCCGTGGTGGACTCCGTCTATGCGTTCGCGGACGTGGCGGAGGCCCAGCAACGGATGGCGTCGAACGCCAACACGGGCAAGATCGTCCTGGACCTCGACCGCTGAGGGAGCGCCTCAGCGCGACGACATGTCGACCTGAGGGAGCGCCTCAGCGCGACGACATGTCGACCTGAGGGAGCGCGTCAGCGCGACGACATGTCGACATAGTCCCGCTCGCCATGGCCGATGTACCACTGGCGGGGACGGCTAATCTTCTGCTCCTTGTCGCCCAGCAGCTCCTGCATGTGGGCGAGCCAGCCGACGGTGCGCGGGATGGCGAACAGCACCGTGAACATGTCCACGGGGAACCCGAGCGCCTGGTAGATCAGCCCCGAGTAGAAGTCCACGTTCGGGTAGAGCTTGCGCGACTTGAAGTAGTCGTCGTTGAGGGCGACCTCCTCCAGCTTCAGTGCGATGTCGAGCAGCGGGTTCTTGCCGGTCACCTCGAAGACCTCGT
>CAYXRQ010000343.1:0-1769 GCA_964466765.1 uncultured Bifidobacterium sp.
CGGCGGGGCACCGGACATGGCGGTGATGATGGCAGGGTGGGGCACCGGGGGCCTCCTCGGGATGGTCTTTGCCGTGAGGATGCGCCCTGCGCGCCCGATGCTCGCAGCGTGGGCCGTGATGCCAGTGCACGCGGCGTGGATGCTGGGCGTCGCGGTGCCGCTCGGCGTCCCGCTCCTGTTCCTCCTTGCCGTCGTGTCCGGTGCCGCCATCGACCTCACGTTCACGTTCTGGGGCACAGTGATGCAGACGCACGTGCCCGAGGAACTCGTCTCGCGGGTCGGCAGTTTCGATGCCCTGGGCGTCGCGCTGTTCGGTCCGCTCGGCCTGGTCATCGCCGGTCCGCTCACCGATGCACACGGGCCGTCGTCGACCGCCGTCATGGCGGCAGCGGTCGCGTTGCTCGCCGGTCTTGCGCCGCTCATGAGCAGCGGTGTGCGCTCGGTCGAGCGGCGCGACTGACCTCGGTTGCCCTGTCGGCTACTTGCCCGCGGTCCAGGGCACCGGCTTCAACTGGCCGAGCACCGACCACCTGCGCATCGTCACGCTGCCGTGGGCCAAGGACCTGACCGAGGCCATCGGCCGTCTCGGCAACTTCCTCTCCACGTGCGTCCCGCCGAAGGACTGATGCCGCCGGCGCACATGATGCGTTTTCGCCGTGGTGACCGACTGTCGTAGGTTGGCCGCATGAGCACAACGGTGACATTGACGGGAACCGGGGTGCCCCATGCAGCTCCCGGACGGGCCGGTGCCGGTGTCCTCGTGCGACACGGCAAGGTGTCCCTGCAGTTTGATGCTGGCCGCGCGACCGTCATGCGCATGATCGAGGCAGGTGTCTCTCCAACGGAACTGACGGCGCTCTTCGTGACCCACTACCACAGCGACCATGTGATGGACATTCCTGATGTCGTGCTGACGCGCTGGGTGCAGGAGCACCTGGCCGAGGCGGGTCCGTTGCCGATCATCACCCCCACCGGCTCCGCACAGCGGTACGTCGAGCGGATGATGGATGCCTTTGACGATGACATCCACGTCCGGAAGGAGCACACGGGCAACGTGGACCTCCGTCTGGATGTGCGCTCCTTCGTGCCGTCAACCGTGCCGACGATGGTGTGGGAATCCACCGACGGGTCGGTGAGAGTGGAGGCAGTTTCCGTTCACCACGAGCCGGTGCTGGACGCAGTGGCCTACCGGGTCACCACTGCCGACGGCACCGTGGTCATTTCCGGGGACACGCGGGTGTGCGAGGAAGTGTTCTCCATGGCTGCGGGTGCCGACGTGCTCGTCCACGAGACATGCCGCAAGAGGGCGATGCAGAAGGCCATTGCGGGCACACCGATCGAGAACATCTTTGACTACCACGCTGACTCCGTGGAGATCGGTGCGCTCGCGCAGCGTCACGGGGTGAGGCACCTGCTGCTCACTCACCTCATTCCGTCACCCAGGTCGGGCGAAGAGGCCCAGAAGTTCGAGCGCGACGCACGCGATGGTGGTTACACGGGGACTGTCACCGTGGGGAACGACCTGACGACCGTGACCATCGGCTGAAGTCCGGCTACTCGCCGGCGGTGCCGGCGAACGGGGACTCTGCCGCGGTGGCGCGGTCACCGTTCTCAAGTGCGTCGAGCACGTGGATGGCGATGTCGGCGACCTTGACCTGGTCCTCCTCGGCACCCGCGGCCTTCACGCCGTCGTCCATCATGATGTAGCAGAACGGGCAAGCGGTGGCCACGCGCGACGCGCCGGTGCTGAGGGCCTCCTGCGCGCGCTC
>CAYXRQ010000344.1:0-1753 GCA_964466765.1 uncultured Bifidobacterium sp.
GTGCGGGTTCCGATCTCGCGAGTTCCTCCTGCCGTGCGGAGCGCGACGGCGACGAGTGGGTCATCAACGGTCAGAAGATCTGGACCTCGGGGGCCCTGCACTCGAGCCGCGGGATGCTGGTGGCGCGCACCGACTTCGACCAGCCCAAGCACAAGGGCCTCACCTACTTCATCATCGACCTGGAGCAACCCGGCGTGGAGATCAGGCCGATCAAGCAGATGAACGGCGCCGCGCACTTCAACGAGGTGTTCTTCACCGATGCCCGGGTCAGCGATGCCGACCGCATCTCCGACGTGAACAACGGGTGGGCCATCACCACGGCCACGCTCGCCTTCGAGCGCAGCGGCCTCTCCGAGGGCGCGGGCGGCGGCATCCGCGTGTCGGCCGGCAAGCAGGCTGGGCTCCTCGACCGGGAGACCGGCGAGCTGGTGCGCAGGGCCAGGGCGTCCAGCTCCCACCCCGACGAGCACGGCGGGCTCCTCTCCACGCTCCTCTCCGTGCTGCCCCCGCATGGCCTCAACGTGGTGCAGCGCCAGAAGGTGGTGGACCTCTACATGAACGAGCGCATCGCCGAGATGACGCGGCTGCGCATCTCGGCTGCGGCGAAAGCCGGGCGTGCGCCGGGCGCGGAGGCCTCCACGATGAAGCTGCACTGGACGAACGGCCTGCGCATCTCCCGCGACCTCGGCATGGAACTCTTGGGGGCCGGCGGGATGCTCACGGGCAGCGACCAGCCCGCCGAGGGAACGATCCAGCACTTCTTCCTGACCATGCCGTCCGCCTCCATCGCCGGCGGCAGCGACGAGGTGCAGCGCAACATCATCGGTGAGCGCGCCCTCGGCCTGCCGAAGGACGTCCAGCCGGACCCGAACACTCCCTTCCGGGACATACCGAGGAACTGACATGCCGATCATCTCGAGCGGGGTCTGCAGGCCGCGCAATCTCTCAGCCGACGCCAAGGGCAGCATCCACGATGACGCGACCGCGACGGAGCTCGGTTTCCGCGCCGGCACGGTGGCCGGCGACATCCACCTGGAGCAGTTCGGCGGGATCCTCGTGCAGGCCTTCGGCCAGGACTGGTTCGAGCGCGGGTCCCTCAGCATGTACTTCATGCACGCGACTGCCGATTCCGAGCCGGTGGAGGCGGTGCTCGATGTCCCCGGTTCCGTGGTGCCCACCACGAACATGCAGGTGACGGCGCGCATGACCACACCCGAGGGGATCACGGTTGCCGAGGGCACTGCCAGCGGCGGCGTCTCCACCGAACCGACGGCCCTGCACTCGCGCGACCGCCGCGGCGTCGACCCCTCAACTCTGCGCATGCTGCGCGGGGCCGTGCCCGGCCGCAAACTGGAGACGATCACGCGCACCCCGCGCGGAGCCGACCAGAGACTGCGCCACTCGCGCGGGATCATGACGGCCCCGCTCGACTGGTACGTGGGTGACTCGCCGTGGGGCGGCCCCGTGTGCTCGCCTCTCACGGCCTGCCAGCTGCTGGTGGCCGGCATGACGGAGTCGATCGAGCGTGAGTGCGGCGAGTTCGTGGGCCTCTACGGCGCGATCGAGATCCGCAACCACCGCGGGCCGTTGTTCCTGGACACCGAGTACACGGTCACGGGACGGGTGCTGGATGTCGCCGACACCCCGAAGACCGAGGTGCTGTGGTTCACGACAGAGGCACGCGAGGCAGGATCACCCGGCGGCGAGCCGGTCGCGTCGCTCACGATGATGACGCGCCTGCTGAAGGACTCAT
>CAYXRQ010000345.1:0-1753 GCA_964466765.1 uncultured Bifidobacterium sp.
GCGCCCGCCGTCGACGATGATGTTGCCCGCGTGGAGGTCCCCGTGCAGCCACACGGGATCGTGCATCCAGCGGAAGCCGTCCATGCCCCTGAAGAAGACGCCCGCGATCTCCTCCGGGTCGAGGCCGCGGTCCGCCAGGTCCAGGAACAACTTCCTCTTGCGGGACGAGAACGCATCGACCACGTCGAACAACGGGACACCCCGGAAGGGGTTCTGCGGGGCGTCAGGCGGTGCGGGCACGTGGAGCGCACGGAGGAACCCGGCCAGCCGGACGGCCTCCTCCGTGCCGGCGAGCTGCGGCGCCGTGGCGGCAGGTCCGCCGGCGAACCGCGGCACCACCGACCAATGCCATGGGTACCCCTCGGCAGGAGTGCCGGCGTGCACGGGGGCAGGCACGGCGAGCGGCAACTGCGGCGAGAGGACCGGCAGCCAGGTCTGCTCGTTCACGATGAGATCTGCCGCCACGGCGCGGCGCGGGAGGCGCACGAGCAGGTCGTCACCGAGAGCGAACATCTCGTTGTCCCACCCGTTCGCGAACGGCACCACGTGCAGCCCTGCCAGGTCCGGCCTCTGTGCGCGCAGCAACGAACGCACGAGTTCTGCGTCGATGTGCACCTCGGGCGGGGTGCCGCCGTTCACCATCGCGAGTTCCTCACCGGGTGCACCACGGTGTCAACTGGGCGAGATGGAGTCGTTCGAGACCGAGGGCACGATGCGCGGCGTCCACGGGCGCGCCTTGTCCCAGTGGTGGCCGACCACGCGGCCCTCGCGCAGCTTGGCGAGGAAGTCCTGCGGCCCGTCGAAGTCGGGCATCTCCACGTAGGCGCTGCCGAGCGCGTGCGGCACGTGGGCGTCGCTGCCGCTGCCCATCGCGAGGTCCCTGTGTGCGGCGAACTGCTTGGCCTTCGCGTTCAGGGACTGCAACGAGGTCTTCGAGTTGTGCACCTCCACGGCGTCGACCAGCCCGCGCGAGGCGATGTCTGAGAGCGAGTCCTCGGTGATGTTGCGGCGCATGGGGTCGAACGGGTGCGGCACGTAGACCAGGCCACCCTGGGCGCGGATCATCTCGCAGGTGCGCACCGCGGTCTCGCCGAAGGGGATGCGCTCCGTGAGGAACAACCCGATGATCTCCCCCGTGTGGGTCTTGACCTCCTCGCCCACGACCACGCGGCAGATGCCGGCAGCCTCCAGCAGCGTGCGCAGCCGCAACGCGCCCTCGAGTGCGTTGTGGTCGGTCACGCAGAGCACGTCGATGCCGGATTCCGTGACGGCCTCCACGATCTCGTCCAGGGTGGTGGTGGAGTCACCGCTGAACATGGTGTGGGTGTGCATGTCCACGCGGACGTGCCCGGGCGCGGTCGGCTGGGCGAGGTGCGGGTGCCTCTCGATTGCTGCGGCCTGCGGTGCGCCCACGTGGCCCTGCCTACGCGCCCGACATGGTGACGTCGCTGATGACCAGGCTGAGCCCGGCCGCGCGCATGGGCAGCCAGTCGATGTCGTTGCCGACGGCCAGCACGTCCTGGAGCATGCGCTGCAGCGTGGAGGCGATGGTGAACTCGCGCACGGGCTCCGCGGTGCGGCCGTTGCGGATGATGAGGCCGGAGGCACCGGTGGAGAAGTCACCCGAGATCGGGTTCACGCCGCTGTGCAGGCCCTGCACGCTGTCGATGAGGACGCCGTCGTCGATGCCGGCGATGAGCTCCTCCTGGGACTTCGTGCCCGGCACCAGCTGCAGCGCCAGGCACCCGACGCC
>CAYXRQ010000346.1:0-1746 GCA_964466765.1 uncultured Bifidobacterium sp.
GCCGGTCAACCAGTCGTACCTGACGGTCAGACTGCACGCACGAAGGCAGTCACCGAGTCGGCGATCATCTGCACCGCAACGGCGGCCAGGATCATGCCTGCCACCCGCGCCAGCAGCACCACGCCGGCCGGCTTGACCAGCTTCACCACCAGGCCGCTGAACCGCAGCGCGACAAGGCTCACCGACAGGGCCACTGCGATGCCCGCGAGCACACTCAGCCACTGCGATGTGCCGTCGGCCTCCTGGAAGAACACGATCGTCGCCACGATCGTGCCGGGGCCGGCGAGCAACGGCGTCCCCAGGGGCACCATCGCCACCGACGTGCGTTGTTCCGGCGAGGCGACCTCGTAGGAGTTCTCGTGCCCCTTGCCGTAGAGCAGCTGCAGGGCGACGAGCAACAGGAGCAACCCGCCCGCACCCTGCAGCGCGGGCACGGACACGTTCAGGTAGTCGAGAATCGTCTGGCCGCCGATGGCAAACAGAGAGATGACCAGGAAGGCCGTGCCGATCGCGAGGAATGCCGCCCTGTTGCGCTCCTTCTCCGAGAGGCGTTGCGTGACCGCAAGGAAGATCGGCACGTTCCCCGGCGGGTCGAGAATGACCAGCATCGTCACGACCACCTCACCGAACAGGTTCATCCCGACAACCTAGGTGTCAGCGCACCGCGTCAAGCAGCATCAGACCACCGAACACGAAGAACGCCACTGCCGAGCCGATCCTGATCGCACGTTCCGGGAGGCGGTCGCCGAGCGCCTTGCCCACGCCGATCGCGAGTGCATCGGCTGCGACCATGCCGAGCGTGGAGCCTGCCCACGTGCCGAACACGTCGTTGTCCGTCGCCAGCGTGACCGTGGCCAGCATGGTCTTGTCCCCCAGCTCCGCCAGGAAGAACACCGTGCCCACGGCGATGACGACGTTGCGCGCGGTGAGGTGCGTCGACTTCTCGTCCTCCTCTGTCAATTCGTCGCCGCGGAGCGTCCAGAAACCGAAGAAGATGAACGCGAGCGCACCGACGAGATTGATCGCATCGGTGGGCAGGGCGGCACCCACAGCCCCGCCGATCGCCACGGAGAACAGGTGGACGACGGCAGTCGCGAGCGTGATCGCCACGAGCACCGGCGCGGCGCGGAACCTCGAGGCGAACGCGAGAGCCATCAACTGGCTCTTGTCGCCGAGTTCGGCCACGAAGATGACGCCGAAACTCAGCAAGAAGGCGTTCAGCACGGGAGGAGACGCTAGTCCGCGAAGGACTGCATGCGGGCGGACAGCCGGCGGTGTGCCGTCATCATCTCCCCGACGCGTCCGGTGACCAGGTGACCCCCGCGCACCACGAACCGCCCGTGCACGATGGTCTCGCGCGCCGCGGCCGGGCCGCACCGCAGCCACCCTTCCACCGGGTCCGCGATCGCGCCCGTGAACTGGATGCCCGAGAGGTCCCACACGGCCACGTCGCCCACGGCGCCCGTCTGGAGCGAACCGATCTCGCCGGTGCGCCCCAGGCAACCTGCACCGCCGATGGTCGCGACCTCGAGTGCCATCCGCGCGTCCGCCGCACCGGCCCCGCTGCGCAGCTTGGCGAGCAGCATCGCCTGGCGCGCCTCCAGCCACAACGACGCACTGTCTGCAGACGACGAACCGTCGACCCCGAGGCCCACATGGACGCCTGCCGCGCGCAGGTCGACCACCGGCGCGATGCCCGACGCGAGAATCAGGTCCGACGCAGGACAGTGGGCAGCGCCGATGCCC
>CAYXRQ010000347.1:0-1740 GCA_964466765.1 uncultured Bifidobacterium sp.
CGTACGTGGCCGACACGGTGAGCCTCCTCCACGAGGCCCGCGAATCCGGAGCGCAGATCCTGCTGGAGGGCGCCCAGGCGACGTTCCTCGACATTGATCACGGCACGTACCCGTTCGTGACGTCGTCGAACCCCGTGGCGGGCGGTGCCTCCGTCGGCACCGGGCTCGGGCCGCGCCACATCGACCGGGTCGTCGGCATCGCCAAGGCGTACACCACGCGCGTGGGCATGGGGCCGTTCCCCAGCGAGCTCACCGACGAGCTCGGTGACCGCCTCGTCGACATCGGCCGCGAGTTCGGGACGGTCACGGGACGGCGCCGCCGCACCGGCTGGTGCGACACCGTCATGCTGCGCCACGCGGTGCGCCTGAACTCCCTGACCGAGATCGCCCTCACAAAGCTCGACGTCCTCGACACCTTCGACGAGGTGAAGGTGTGCGTGGGGTACTCGATCGACGGGAAGAAGATCACCCAGTACCCCGACACCGTGGAGCGTCTCGCGCAGGTGAAGGCCGAGTACGTCACCGTGCCCGGGTGGAAGTGCAGCACGGAGGGCATCTCGTCCTGGGATGCGCTCCCCGCAGCGGCACGGCAACTCGTCGACATCATCGAGAAGGAGGCAGGCGTGCCCGTCACGTACATCGGCACCGGACCTGCGCGCGACGCGATCGTGGTGCGCACATGATCCCCCGCTACTCGTCGCCCCAGGTGGACGCGCTGTTCAGCGAGGAAGCCAAGATGTCGCGCTGGCTCGAGATCGAGCTGGCCGTCGCCGAGGAGATGGCGGCCGAGGGCATCGTGCCCGCGGCTGACGCCGCGGCATGCCGCAAGAACGCGCCCGTGGTCGATGCGGCGTTCGTGGGCAGGGTCGAGGAGCGCGAGGCGGTCACCAACCATGACGTCGCCGCGTTCGTGGACACGGTGCAGGCCGCCATCGGTGCGCCCGCGGGCGCATGGGTCCACTACGGGCTCACCAGCACCGACGTGGTGGACACCGGCCTGTGCTGGGCCCTCCGGGACTCCGCCGACCTCATCATCGCGGCGCAGACCGAACTGCTCCGCGTGCTGGTGGCCACGGCACGCAGCCACGCAGGCACGGTGATGATCGGCCGCACGCACGGCATCCACGCAGAGCCCACCACGTTCGGCGCGAAGGTCGCCCTGTGGGCGCTGCAGGTGGACCGTGACCGGTCGCGCATGCAGGCCGCGCGCACCGCAGTTGCCGTGTGCAAGCTGTCCGGTGCCGTCGGCACGTACTCGAACATCCCGCCGGCCGTGGAGCAGCGCGTCGCCGCGCGTCTCGGCCTGGCGGCGGTGCCGGCCACGCAGGTGATCGCCCGCGACCGTCATGCCGAATACCTGTGGGCGTGTGCGAGCGCGGGAACCACGCTCGAGACGATCGCCGTGGAGCTGCGCCACCTGCAACGGACCGAGGTGGGCGAGGTGCGCGAGGGATTCGCGAAGGGCCAGAAGGGCAGCAGTGCGATGCCGCACAAGCGCAACCCGATCTCGGCCGAGACGATCAGCGGGCTGTCCCGCGTGCTGCGCGGGAACCTGCAGGTAGGCCTGCAGGACGTGCCGCTGTGGCACGAGCGCGACATCTCGCATTCGTCGGCGGAGCGCATCGTCCTGCCCGACTCCACCGCTCTCGCGTACTACATGACGCGCCGCATGACCTCGCTGCTGTCGAACCTGGAGGTCGATGCGGAGAGGATGCGCGCGAACCTGGACCAGCTGCACGG
>CAYXRQ010000348.1:0-1733 GCA_964466765.1 uncultured Bifidobacterium sp.
TTCTGGCCCTCCTTGCCGATGGCGAGCGACAGCTGGAAGTCGGGCACGATCACGTCCGCCTGGGTCTGGTCCTCGCTCAGGCGGACCTCGGTGACCTTCGCCGGGGAGAGTGCCTTCGCCACGAACTCGTGCAGGTCCTCGGACCAGCTCACGATGTCGATCTTCTCGCCGCGCAGCTCGTTCACGACCATTCGCACGCGGCCGCCACGGGCACCGACGCACGCGCCGACGGGGTCGACGTTGTGGTCGTTCGAGGCGACGGCGATCTTGGTGCGGTGCCCGGGCTCGCGGGCGCACGACTTGATCTCCACGATGCCATCGGCGATCTCGGGCACCTCGAGCTCGAAGAGGCGCTTGATGAGACCCGGGTGAGTGCGGCTGACCACGATCTGCGGGCCCTTTGCGGTCTTGCGGACCTCCACGATGTAGGCCTTCAGGCGGGCACCCGACTCCGGGCGCTCGTACGGGACCTGCTCCGCCTGGGGCAGCAGGGCCTCGACCTTGCCGAGGTCGAGCAGGGCGTAGCGGCCGTCGGACTGCTGGATGATGCCGGTCACGAGGTCCCCCTCGCGGTTGGCGTACTCCTCGAACTTGCGGTCGCGCTCCACCTCGCGGATGCGCTGGCTCATGACCTGCTTGAACGTGGCGGCGGCGATGCGGCCGAGGTCGGCCTTGCTCGGCGTGTCGTCACGCTCGTTCACCCAGTTGCCCTCGTCGTCCACGTCGTAGGCCGTGAACTTCATGTCGAGGTTCTCCGGGTTGACCTCCACGATGACCTCGTCGGCCGCGCCCGGGCGCTTCTTGTACGCGGTGGCGAGTGCCTCCACGAGCACCTGGAGAAGTGCGTCCACCGAGATGCCGTGGTGGTCGGCGAGCATGCGTACTGCCTCGGACATGTCCATGTTGCTCATTGCGCGTTTGCCTCCTGTGTCTGGGACTGTGCGTTGTCGTGTGCGGTCTTCTTCTTGCCCTTGGCGCGTGCCTCGGGCGAGTTCGGCTTCGGGTTCGTCTCCCAGACGAACACCGTGCGTGCCTTGTCGATGATGTCGAGCGGGATCTCCACCTCGGTGCCGTCCTCGTCGCGGACGACGGCAGTGCTGCCCGACGCCGAGACGAGGAGCCCGTTCACGCGCCGGCGGCCGTCGAGCTGCTCGCGCAGCCGGACGTTCACCTCCTTGCCGGTCTCGCGGGCGAAGTGGGCGGGGGTGCGCAGCGTGCGCTCCAGGCCGGGGCTGGACACCTCGAGGGTGAACCGCCCGGGAACGGCGTTCTCGTCGTGGTCCAGCTCGCGGCCGAGGAGGCGCGTGACGAGGGCGATCTGGTCGATGTCGACACCGGACGGGCCGCCGGGCGGGGTGTCGATGGTGACCTTCAGGACGCCGCCGGCGAAGTCGAGGTCGTAGAGCTCGAGACCGAGGTCAGAGAGGATGGGCGTCACCATCGCGGTGACCCTGTCAATCACGTTGGACATGTGGCTCACCACCTCTCTGGCCGGCTGTCACCGGCCCCTAACAGAACAAAAGGCACGGACCCTGGGCCCGTGCCTTCACGTTCACCGAACTTCAAAGGACGGCAGACAGCGTACCAGCCGCCAGTAGGGTTTTGTTCCGCATGCTCCGCCTCAGCCAGCTCTTCGTCCGCACCCTCCGCGAGGACCCGTCCGACGCCGAGGTGCCGAGCCACCGCCTCCTCGTGCGTGCCGGGTACATCCGCAGGGCGGCCCCCGGCGGGTA
>CAYXRQ010000349.1:0-1725 GCA_964466765.1 uncultured Bifidobacterium sp.
GCGCACCCACTCGATGACCTGCTCCGGCGTGCCGTTGCCGCTGATGCCGGCGGCGGCGAGACCCGAGCCCATGATGGCCATGCCGATGCCGGCATCGCCCCAGAAGATCTCCTCGATGGCGACCGGGAGGGTGAGGCCGGAGGCGTCACCCATGGCGCTCATCATGAAGTCGATGCCGTACAGACCGATCTTGGCGGCCTCCTGCACCACAGGCCAGGGGAACTCCTCGCGGTCGTCCCACTCCTGCGCGGCAGGACGCATCACGTCAACCGCGAACTGGTGGATCCAGTCCTTGATCTGGAGTTGGTCGTCTGACAGATGGAGGGAGAATTCAGCCATGGCCCCTAAGTTACCGAGTGGTAACGCCGGCGCCTACCGGACTCGCCCCGTCCGGGGACTACGGATCAGCTGTGCCGACGGCGGGCCGTGAGCCCCGCACCGAGGAGCAACATCGCGAAGGCGAGCCACAACAGGACCGTCGTCGAACTCGTTCCGGTCGACGGCAGAGCCACATTTGCCCCGGCGGATGCCGAGGGGGCAGCCGCCACAGGAGCGACAGCCGCCGCTCCCAACGTGTCGGTCGCACCGGCCGCGGCAGCGGCCACGGAAAGTGCGGTGGCGAAGTCAGCCGAGGCCGTGCCCGTGGAGGGTACTGACGCCGTCACGACCCAGTCACTTGATTTGGTGCCGGAATCCGAGTCAAACACATTCTCGTAGTTCGAGTTGCCCAACGATGCCGCAGTGACGACCCAGTTGCCCGCAGGAAGGTCAGCGACCTCGTAGTTGCCCGCCGAGTCGGTCTTCACAGAGAACGTCTGCGTGCTGGAGTTGCCCGGACCCGCCTTCACGGTGACTGTGTGGTTGGCAATGATCTTCTCGGAGGAGTCCTTCTTGCCGTCGCGGTTGGAGTCAATCCAGACCTTCCCGGTCAGTTTGCGGGTTGCTGCAACAGTCGTCGCAGTGACAGAGGAAGATCCCCTCACCGTAGTGGTGGTCGCACCGCGCACGGTCGTGGTGGGGGCAACCGTGGTCGCAGGGGCGACGGTCGTGGTCGGGGCGGCAGCCGTGGGCGAGCCCAGCGTCGCTGCATTGCAGGTCGCGAAAGTTCCGTTGCACGCCGCGAGCGCAGTCGCGAACTCATCCGACTGGAACTCGTCCATCTCGGTGAGGACCGAACTCGGTGTCTCTCCGCCCTCGATGACCTCGACCTCGTAGTAGTCACGCGGGGTCATCGTCTTGCACAGACCGGCATACGCACCGGTCCCGTTGTAGATGGACAGACCGATTCCCGAGTAGTTCAGTCCGGCGACCACGCCGGCTGAACCGGTCAGGTTGTTGCCGCCCGTGTCAGTGATGGGGATGATGTCGCCCCACTTCTTCTCGGGGGCCGGCGAGTACGTCACCGCGGGGTTGAACACGTTCGGGTTGGGCTTGGAGGAGAACAGGACGTTCGACCACTGGTCGTGGGAGTTGCCGCCGTGCTTGCCGTTGCCGTTGCCGCCACTTGACTGGTTGACGGTGATCCGCACGTAGGGGTTCTTCACCGAGTGGGTGCGGTGGCAGATGGTGACCTTGTTCGTCGGAGGGGCGGCCTGAGCGATGCCGGCCACTGCGGACGATGCGGTGACGACAAGACCGGCGACGGTCACGAGACGGAAGAAGATTTTTTTCTGCACGGAGAGCGACGCTAACCGTTTGGAATAATGTTACAACTTATACGGCGCC
>CAYXRQ010000350.1:0-1722 GCA_964466765.1 uncultured Bifidobacterium sp.
GAGACGCTCCACCAACTGATCGAGGACGGCGAGATCATGCGTCGTCGGGACGCCAACAACGGGGGAGCCGCCGTGGAGATCCACGAGATCCCTGCCGGTGCGACCACACCCGTGTCAATCGGGACGAAGTGACCATGAGTGACAACGTGACAGAGGCGCAGGAGCAGATGCACGGGTGCCCGGTCGTCTGGTCGCGCGGCCAGAAGGTGCTCCTGGTCGACCGTGCCGACTACCTGAAGGTGATGAAGGCCCTCGCGGCCGACACGTTCGACATGCTCGTCGACCTCACCGGAGTCGACTACCTCGCCATGCCGGGCCGCACACCGGGCGCGGGAGTCGCCCCCGAGCGGTTCGAGGTGGTCGTGAACCTGCTCTCGATCCAGCGCCGCGAGCGCATCCGCGCGCGCGTGCAGGTCCCCGAGTCCGACCCCGTCATCCCGTCCCTCTTCGACGTGCACCCCGGCTCGGAGGCGCACGAGCGCGAGACCTTCGACATGTTCGGCATCGTGTTCGACGGCCATCCCGACCTCACCCGCATCCTCATGCCCGAGGACTGGCAGGGCCATCCGTTGCGCAAGGACTACGACCCGGGCCGCATCCCCGTCCAGTTCAAGGGGGCGAACGCATGACGATCGCAGAGGAAAGAAGGGACGACGTTGCGGACGCGGCGGCCGTCGAGACCGCGCCCGGCCCGCGCGAGCGCACCACTTCCGCGCTGACTGGGGAGGGCCGCCAGGAACTCTCGTCGCGCGCCGGCATGGGCGCGAAGGAACTGCTCCGCGAGGTCGGCGCCGTTCTGCGGATGAGCGAGTCCGAGGCAGCCGCGCTCGCCGACATCGAGTCTGACCCCGACGAGGACCAGACGATGATCATCAACATGGGTCCACAGCACCCGTCCACGCACGGGGTGCTGCGCCTCATGCTGGAGCTGCAGGGCGAGACCGTGCTGCGCTGCAAGCCGATCATCGGGTACCTGCACACCGGCATGGAGAAGACCGGCGAGCAGCTGACCTACATGCAGGGCGGCACCAACGTCACCCGCATGGACTACCTCTCGCCGCTCAACAACGAGCTCGCGTTCTCCATGGCGGTGGAGAAGCTCCTCGGCATCGACGGGGACATCCCGGAGCGGGCCGTGTGGATGCGCATGCTCCTCAGCGAGCTGAACCGCATCAGCAGCCATCTCCTCTTCCTCGCCACCAACGGCATGGACATCGGTGCGGTGTCGATGATGCTGTACGGCTGGCGCGAGCGCGAGGAGGTGCTGCGCTTCTTCCAGAAGGTCACCGGCCTGCGGATGAACCACAACTTCATCCGGCCCGGCGGCCTCGCGGCCGACCTGCCGGCCGGCTGGCGCGACGACGTGCTCGACATCCTCGACATGCTCCCGGGCAGGCTCGAGGAGTACGAGGTCCTGATGAACGGCCAGCCCATCTGGCGCGAGCGCCTGCAGGGCGTCGGTGTCATCACCGCGCGCGAGGCACTGGCGCTCGGCACGAGCGGCCCGATCCTGCGGTCGACCGGCGTGGCATGGGACCTCCGCCGCGACATGCCGTACCTGCGCTACGACGAGGTCGAGTTCGACGTGGTCATCGGTTCCCACGGTGACGCGTACGACAGGTTCGCCATCCGCCTGAACGAGATCCGCGAGTCGATGCGCATCGTCCACCAGATCCTCGACCGCATGCCGAAGGGCGACTTCCGCGTGCAGAACAAGAAGGT
>CAYXRQ010000351.1:0-1722 GCA_964466765.1 uncultured Bifidobacterium sp.
ACGGCTGGAAGGAGCAGTTTCCGCTCACCTACGACGCGGCGGAGCCGGGCGCGCGGCTGAAGCCGCAGTTCTGCCTGGAGAAGCTGCGCGACGCGGCCCCGGAGGACACGATCCTCGTGGCGGGCGTCGGCCAGCACCAGATGTGGGCGAGCCTCTTCTGGAACTTCACGAAGCCGTACACCTGGGTCAACTCGGGCGGTCTCGGCACCATGGGCTTCTCCGTGCCCGCCGCCATCGGCGCGAAGGCCGCACGGCCCGAGGCCACGGTGTGGGCCATCGACGGCGACGGCTGCTTCCAGATGACGGCGCAGGAGCTCGTCACGGCCACCACCGAGGGCATCCACGTGAAGATCGCGATCCTCAACAACACGTACCTCGGCATGGTCCGCCAGTGGCAGGAGATGTTCTACGGCGAGCGCTACTCCGAGGTCGACCTGTCGGGCTGCCCCGACTTCGTGAAGTGGGCGGAGGCCATGGGGTGCGTCGGCATCCGCGTGGAGTCACCGGAGGAAATTGACGCCGCCATCGAGAAGGCGAACAGCATCAACGACCGCAGCGTGGTCGTGGAGTTCCGCGTGGAGGAGTTCGAGAAGGTGTTCCCCATGGTCCCGGCCGGGGCGAGCAACGACGACGTGCTCCTTCACCCCACCCAGGAGAGCCGCAGGGAGTACCTCAAGTGACCATCAACGCGAACAACCCGTACGGCGACTCCCGCAACCACCACATCCTCTCGGTGCTGGTGCAGAACAGGCCCGGCGTGCTCGCGCGCGTCGCCGGCCTCTTCGCGCGCCGCGGGTACAACATCTTCTCGCTGGCCGTCGCGCCCACCGAGGACGAGGACTACAGCCGCATCACGATCGTCGTCGACATCTCGGCGACACCGCTCGAGCAGATCGTGAAGCAGCTCTTCAAGCTCATCGACGTGGTGCGCATCACCGAGCTCGACCCGAAGAAGTCGGTCGAGCGCGAATTGATGGTGGCCACCGTGCGGGCGGACGGCGACAGCCGCGGCCAGGTGGTCGAGCTCGCGAACATCTTCGAGGCCAAGGTCCTCGCCGTCGGTCCCGACGCGATGACCGTGTCCCTGGACGGCAATCCCGAGAAACTCGACGATTTTGAGGAATTGCTGAAGGGCTATGGCATCGTGGAGAGCCAACGAACCGGGCGGGTGGCGCTGCCCAAACTGGACCGCGAGGCACGGCCCCGCGCACTCAAGGGAAAGGCAAGCTGATGGCAGCACAGATGTACTACGAGAAGGACGCGGACCCCGCGCTCATCCGCTCCAAGAAGGTCGCGATCATCGGCTACGGCTCGCAGGGCCACGCCCACGCGCTCAACCTGAAGGACTCCGGCGTGCAGGTCGTCGTGGGTCTCCGCGAGGGCTCGTCCTCGCGCGCCAAGGCCGAGGCCGCCGGCCTCACCGTGAAGACGATCGCCGAGGCCGCCAAGTGGGCCGACGTGGTCATGATGACCATGCCGGACACCGAGCAGAAGCAGACCTACACGGAGTCGATCAAGCGCTACATGAAGCCCGGCAAGGCGCTCGCCTTCGCGCACGGCTTCAACATCCGCTTCAAGCGCATCCGTCCCCCGAAGGGCGTCGACGTCATCATGATCGCCCCCAAGGGCCCCGGTCACCTGGTGCGCCGCACCTACACCGAGGGCGGCGGCGTGCCGGCGCTCATCGCAGTCGAGCAGGATGCGACCGGCCAGGCCAAGGAC
>CAYXRQ010000352.1:0-1722 GCA_964466765.1 uncultured Bifidobacterium sp.
CAGCTACCAGCCCGTGCCGGGGTCCAGGAAGGACGATGCGATCCTCGTGGTCGACGGCGTCCGCCGCGCCTTCGGCGGCCTCGTCGCCGTGGACGTGGAGCACATCGAGGTGCCACGCAACAAGATCACCGCGCTCATCGGCCCGAACGGCGCCGGCAAGACCACCTTCTTCAACCTGCTGACCGGCTTCGACACGCCGGACTCGGGCACGTCGGTCTTCAACGGACGCAGCCTGGACGGGGTGGCGGCCCACAAGGTCGCCCGTCTCGGCATGGTCCGCACCTTCCAGCTGACGAAGGCGCTCTCCCGCATGACGGTGATCGAGAACATGCGCCTCGGTGCCGCCAACCAGAAGGGCGAGAACCTGTTCCGCGGGCTCATCGCCCCGCTGTGGCGCGGCCAGGAGGCCGAGATCACGGTGCGTGCCGAGGAACTGCTCGCCCGGTTCAACCTGTCGCACATGCGCGACGAGCTGGCGGGCGGCCTCTCGGGCGGGCAGCGCAAGCTCCTGGAGATGGCGCGCGCGCTGATGTCAGAGCCCGAGATGGTCATGCTCGACGAGCCGATGGCCGGCGTGAACCCGGCACTCAAGCAGAGCCTGCTGGAGCACATCAAGGGACTCCGCAACGAGGGCCGGACGGTGCTCTTCGTGGAGCACGACATGGACATGGTCCGCGAAATCAGCGACTGGATCATCGTGATGGCAGAGGGCGCAGTCATCGCCGAGGGCACCGCCGACGACATCGGCTCGAACCAGGCGGTCATCGACGCGTACCTCGGCGCCCACCACGACTCAGACCTGGGGGACAGCTGATGGCTGCGAACGTCATTGACGTCGAGAACGTCGTCGCGGGCTACGTGCCCGAGGTGAACATCCTGAACGGATGCGACCTCACAGTCGCCGCGGGCGAGTTCGTGGGCATCATCGGCCCGAACGGCGCCGGCAAGTCCACTCTCCTGAAAGCCGTGCTCGGCCTGGTCAACGTCCGGAGCGGGCACGTCCGCCTGAACGGCGACGAGATCACGGGCATGAAGCCCTACGAGCTCGTCGCCCGCGGCGTGGGTTTCGTGCCCCAGACCCGCAACGTCTTCCCCTCCCTCACGGTCCGCGAGAACCTGGAGATGGGCTGCTTCCTGCGGCCCGACCTGCTCGACGAGCGCCTGGAGTACGCGGTGGAGATGTTCCCCCGTCTGGGCGAGCGCCTGGAGCAGCGCGCCGGCTCGCTCTCCGGCGGCGAGCGCCAGATGGTCGCCATGGGCCGGGCACTCATGCTGAAGCCCACGGTGCTCCTGCTCGACGAGCCGTCAGCAGGTCTCGCCCCCGCCCTGCAGGACCAGGTCTTCATCCAGTGCCGGCGGATCAACGAGTCGGGCGTGGCCATCCTCATGGTGGAGCAGAACGCGAACCGCTGCCTCCAGGTGGTCGACCGCGGGTACGTGCTCGACCAGGGACGCAACGCCTACACCGGCTCCGGCCGCGAGCTGTTGAAGGACCCCAAGGTCATCGAGCTGTACCTCGGCACCCTCGCCAAGACCACCCGCCAGTAGCCGCGGCCCGCGGGCGCACCCCGCGCCGACCGGAAACGGACCGTTGCGCCGCGACCGCTCATCCCGGAGCGATGCACCTCGCCGCCGCCAGAGCGATGCCTGCTGGACCTGTGCCCGGCCGCGGGGTGTCACCGGAACGGGGGAACAGAAAAGGCCCGGGCTTTCGCCCGGGCC
>CAYXRQ010000353.1:0-1710 GCA_964466765.1 uncultured Bifidobacterium sp.
GGTGGCCACACCCTCGCCCTCGCGCAGGAGGCCGAGGAGGATGTGCTCGGTGCCGATGTAGTTGTGGCCGAGCTGCAGTGCCTCGCGCAGAGACAGCTCCAGCACCTTCTTCGCGCGCGGGGTGAACGGGATGTGGCCGGAGGGGGATGATCCGCCCTGGCCGATGATCTCCTCCACCTGGGCACGCACCGCGTCGAGAGAGATGCTGAGCGAGTCGAGCGCCTTGGCGGCGACGCCCTCGCCCTCGCTGATGAGGCCGAGCAGGATGTGCTCCGTGCCGATGTAGCTGTGGTTCAGCTTCCGTGCCTCTTCTTGGGCAAGGACGACCACCCGTCGGGCCCGGTCAGTGAAGCGTTCGAACAAAGGGACCACCCTCTTTGGAATCGGTGGGTACTTGCCTGGAGTGTATCGGCGGGGAGTGCTGGTTCTGGGCGGGAGGAGCCGTGGGTCACCCCGGACGGAGCCCGCGATTTGCGCCCTAACCTGTGGATTGTGACCACCTCGCCGCTGCTCGGTCTGAAGACCATGGACGCCGACCGGCAGCGCGTGGAGCAGGCCCTGCTGGACGCCGTGCGCACGCCGGACGCGTACCTCACCGAGATCGCCTCGCACCTCATCTCTGCCGGCGGCAAGCGCCTGCGCCCGGTCATGACGATTGTCGCTTCCCGCGTGGGCAACGACGCCCCGGCCATCGAGGAGGCCGTCCTCGGTGGCATCAGCTGCGAGCTGGTGCACCTGGGCTCGCTCTACCACGACGACGTGATGGACGAGTCCATGACCCGCCGCGGTGTGGACACTGTGAACGCCAAGTGGGGCAACCTGCAGGCGATCCTCGCCGGCGACTTCCTGCTGGCGCGGGCATCCGAGATCGCCGCGTCGCTCGGAACCGAGGTCGCCGGGCTGCTGGCCCGCACCATCGGCCGCCTGTGCGAGGGCCAGATCGAGGAGCTCCGCCACACCTACAACGTCGCTCGCCCGGTGGACTCCTACCTGGCCTCCATCGACGGCAAGACGGCGTCGCTGTACTCCACGGCGGCGCGCATCGGGGGCATCGTGGCCGGTCACGACCGCGAGACAATCGACCTCCTCACGGACTACGGAACTGCCTACGGGATGGTGTTCCAGATCGTGGACGATGTGCTCGACCTCACGGCCACCGACGAGGAGCTCGGCAAGCCGGCGGGCCACGACATGGAGGAGGGCGTGTACACGCTCCCCGTGCTGCACACCCTCGCCGCGGGCGGCGCGGCCGCCAGCGAGCTGAACGCGATCCTCGGCAAGCCGCTCGACCAGGTGGAGCGCGAGAAGGTGCTCTCTATCGTCCGGTCGAACGGTGGGATCGAGTCCGCCATTGCCCGTGCGACCGCGTTCGTTGATGACGCCGAGCGCATCTGTGACCGTCTGCCGAAGTGCGACGCCACTGACGCGATGCGCAGTGCGACCTCGACGCTTCTCGCCAGCGTCACTCGCTGACTCCCCACGTCCGCTGCATCCGGCAGGGCTGCGCTGACTTCCCCCGGGAACGACAGAGGCCCGCCGCCGCTTCCGCGACGACGGGCCTCCTGACGGTTCTGGTTGTCAGCCGGCCACGGGGAAGATGAACACCTCGACGCGACGGTTCTGGGCCTGCTGCGCCTCCGTCTTTCCGGTGTTCACCATGTCCTTCGAGCCCATCGCCACGATGGAGATCGGGTTCTTCACGCCCGCGGC
>CAYXRQ010000354.1:0-1708 GCA_964466765.1 uncultured Bifidobacterium sp.
TTGACACCGCCTGGACGGTGAACATGCTGGACGGGCAGCGGTTCGACCGTGAGAAGTGGATACTCCCCGACGAATCAAGGGGAGTGAAGGCGATCAGGGCCCGGGCGGTGCGCGCGTTCGGGTGACGGCACCGCGGCGGCGCACGGCGGTACCGTGACCCCGTGCGAAGGTCCCCCGTTCTCGTCGTCGCGGCCTGCCTGGCGCTCCCTTTCTTCGGGCACCCAGGGCCCGTCGTGGCAGCCCCGGTCCATTCCGCATGGGCCGAGACGAGGTCGACGGCGGCGCACGGGGGTGCCCTGCACACCACCACGGTCACGGGCGCATCCGCGCTGTACTCCGTGAACGGCCGGCGCTTCGCGATGTGGTACGTGGCCGGCCCGCGCAACGGCAGGGTCGCAGTGTTCCTGAACGGCAGGAAGGTGCGCACAGTGGACCAGTACTCGCCCCGCACCGTGCGGCGTGCCGTCACGCTCTCCTCCGCACAGCAGACGAACACCGTGATGGTGGTCGCGCTCTCCACGCGCAGCAAGGCATCGAAGGGCACCAGGGTGAACGTGGACGCCTTTTCTCCGTTGCCGGCACGGTGCGCGCGGGGCTGCACGAAGAACCCCCGGTTGGTGCCGCGCGAGACGTCGGCCGCCGCCGTCTCCACGGAGGCACCGTGGTACCCGAAGGCTGTGCCCGCGCGCACCTCGCCCGAGTGGGTCGTGGCCATCGGCAGTTACGTGCGCGGCCGTGACGTGCAGCCGATCGACACCGCAGTGCCTGTCATCCGTGCCGCGGCCTGTGACCAGGCCAAGAAAGCGCGCCAGGGCGTGGTGGTGCTCTCGTTCGGCAAGCAGGTGGCGGGCGGGGCGAACGGATTCGGCCAGGTGATCCCGAACGCAGAGATCGTGGCCACGACGTCGGCATGGGCGGCAGGACTGGCGGAGTGCGGGCCCGGCCCGTGGGAGGTCGCACTCGGCACGAGCAACTCGGGCGGCGTGACCGCCTTCAACGGCTACCTCGGCGGCCGCGCCTGGGCGAACCTGGTCGCCGCCGCGCGGGCCGAGTCCGACCCGCGCGTGGTGATCGCCGGCGCAGTCGACCTGGAGCCCGGATGGGGCCCGCCCGGCCAGGCCCGCGCGTGGGTTGACGGCTACGTGGACAGGACGCAGGCGCGCCTGTGGAACTTCGGCTCCGCCGACGGGTGCCCGCAGACATTCGGCAGTGACCTGACATGCAACAACGGGTGGACGATCGACGACGTGCTGTGGGTGTCGTCGCATGCCGGGCCGAACGTTCTCGCGATGCCGCAGATTCACACCCAGTCCGGCTCACAGGCCCGCCAGTGGGCCGTGCTCGCCGCCCGAGGCGTCCAGATGGGGATGCCCCTCCGGCTTGCCGCGATCACCGTGCAGACCGCGGCATGCTCGCAGGTGCGGGGCGGGTGCCCCACCACGGGGATATCGGCATGGGACGGTTGGGCACAGCTGCGCCGGTTCCTCGATGCCCAGCCGACGACCGTCGGCTTCCCGGTGGGGGCCCCGATGGACATCAGGTGGGGCTGGGCAAACGGCTTCGTGATCCCGCCGGCGACGACAACGACGACCACGACCACAACGACAGTGCCGGTGACCACGGCCCCGACCACATCGACGCCCGGGACCTCTGCCCCGACCACGGTGCCGCCCACCACAGCGTCACCGACGACCGTCTCGCCGACGAC
>CAYXRQ010000355.1:0-1706 GCA_964466765.1 uncultured Bifidobacterium sp.
GGGTCGCCGGCCACGTGAGCACGCTGCCGACCTTGTCGAGCAGCGACTGCGGCACGCCGGAGGCCTTCATGATGTGCGGCTGCTGGCCGAGGTACTGGGTGACCATCAGGCGCGCCATGTCGAGGGCGGTCTTGCGGTCCTCGTGCACGCTGCACACCACCAGCTGCGGGCGGTCGATGTCCTCCCAGCGGCGGCCCTTCTTCTCCGCGCCGCGGGCGAGTGCCTCGATGGCGGTCTTGTTGTAGTCGGGAGAGACGAGGTAGTTGAGCACGACGCCGTCGGCGATCTCGCCGGCGAGCTCCATCATCTGCAGGCCGGTGGCGCCCAGGTAGATCGGCACGTCCTTCGGCCTGCGCTCCTGGTACACGTAGTCCAGCTCCACGCCGTCGAGGTGGACGAACTCGCCGTGGAAGGTGACGGTCTCGTTGTGGAGCAGCGCCCGCACCGACGTGATGATCTCGCGCATCACGCGCAGCGGCTTGTCGCGGCTGATCCCGACCTTGGAGGCGAGGGGGTCCCACCACGCACCGATTCCGAGGATGACACGGCCCGGGGCGAGGTCGTCGAGGGTGGAGAACGTGGCGGCGAGGCGCGCGGGATTGCGGGTCCAGCAGTCGACCACGCCCGAGCCGATCTTGATCGTGTCGGTGACCGCGGCGAAGGCGGACATCGGGACGATCGCGTCGCGCACCAGGCGGCTGTCGGCCTGCCACACGGCCTCGAAGCCCTTCGACTCGGCGTACCTCGCGTACTCCATGCCCTCGGCGATGGGGTGTGCGTCCTGCAGGTAGAGGGCGGCGGGGCTTGTCATGGTGGTCCTCGTTCCGGTCATTCGCTGTCGTCGTTGTTCTTCGGCTTCATCGGCAGTGTGGTGCGCCAGGTGCCGTCGGCGTCGTGCAGGGCGGCGGCGACGGCCGGGGCGGTGGGCACCAGGCCGATCTCGCCCACGCCCTTGATGCCGTACGGGCTGCGGGGCTGCGGGCACTCCACGATCGTCACGTCGATCGGCGGCACGTCCTTGGCACGCAGGATGCCGAGCGAGCGCAGCGTCATGTTCACCGGGAAGCCGCGCTCGTCGCTGGGGAAGTCCTCCGTGAGCGCGTACCCGAGACCCATGTGCACCGCACCCTCGATCTGGCCCTCGCAGAGCGTGGGGTTGACCGCACGGCCGACGTCATGCACCGCGACCACGCGCTCGATGGCCTGCGTCTCCCTGTCCATGACGACCATCTGCGCGGCATACCCGAAGGCCGAGTGGATGGTGGGGTTCGGGTGGCCGGGGTCGCCCAGGTGCTGCGTCCAGTCCACGACGTACTCGCCGGTGTAGTCGACGCCCGGTGCGCAGCCCTTCGCCTTCGCCTCGGCGCACGCCGCCTGCACGCTCGCGGCCGCCATCAGGGTGCCGCGGCTGCCCGTGGTCTGCCCGAAGCCGAGCTGGCGCGTGGTGTCCACGATCACCTTGATGCGCGCGGGGTCGAGGCCGAGCTCCTCGACGGCGACCTGCAGGGCGACGGTGTGCACGCCCTGGCCCATCTCGGTCCAGCCGTGGCGGACCTCCACGGTGCCGTCCTCCTCGAAACGCACGACGGCCCTGGTCACCTCGCGGAACCCGTTGCCGAGGCCCGAGTTCTTCAGGCCGAGACCCAGGCCGACCGCGGCCCCGGAGGTGACGGCGGCGTCGTACTGCGGCTTGATCGCGTCCAGGC
>CAYXRQ010000356.1:0-1705 GCA_964466765.1 uncultured Bifidobacterium sp.
TGACCTCGAGGATCTTGGCCTTCGTGTGCACGGTGTCGGTGATGATGCCGACCTGCGAGCCGGTGAAGCTGACGGCGTCGACGCCGATGCCGGCGAGGGCGATGCACAGGAGCGACATGGAGATGCGCTCGCCGGCGGTGAGGAGCATGTCCATCTCCCTGCCCGGCTGCACGGCGGACACCGCATTGGCCAGCGAGATCAGGTTGTCGGTGGACTTGCCCATGGCGGAGACGACCACGACCACGTCGTTGCCGTGGTTGCGCGTGAACGCCACGTGGTCGGCGACGGCCTTGATGCGGTCCGGGTCGGCCACGGAGGTGCCGCCGTACTTCTGAACTACGAGTGCCACAGGCTCACGAGGCTAACGGCGGGGCAACATTGCTCCCACTGACTTTTCCGCACCTGCGGGGTGCAAGTAGCCTCTCTCCTTCGTGGGCACAGAGAAGCGAAACAGGCAGAAGCAGAACCGCCAGGCGGCACGCGAGGCGAGGGCCCGGCAGGCAAGGCGCGCGAAGGTGCGCGGACGGGCGAGTCTCTACGGCGGGATACTCGCCGCGGTGCTCGTGCTGGTCTTCGCGATCAGCCAGCTGGGCGGGGGCGACGACAGTCCTGCGGACAGCAGCGACACGACCTTCGTCGAGGAGGCACCGGCGCTGTCGACCGTTCCGGGCAGGCAGGTCACCGGTGACACACCGTGCCCGAAGACCGACGGCAGCGAGGAGCGTGCGACGGTGTTCGAGAAGGCACCGCCCACGTGCATCGACGCAGCGAAGAAGTACACAGCCACCTTCGACACCAGCGAGGGCAAGATCGTCGTGGCGCTCGACACCGAGAAGACCCCGAACACCGTCAACAACTTCGTCGTGCTGTCCCGCTACAAGTACTACGACGGGTCGTTCATCTTCCGCACCGACCCGTCCATCGACATCATCCAGGGCGGCGGTGCGACAAACTCAGACGACCCCGGGTACTCCATCAAGGACGAGGGCAAGGGTTTCAGCTACGAGGAGGGCGACCTGGTCATGGCCCGGACCGGCGCGCCGGACTCCGCCGGAGGACAGTTCTTCTTCGTCACCGGCGAGAAGGGTGCTCTCCTGAACAGCCAGGGAACGTACGTGGTGTTCGGCAAGGTCACGGAGGGCCTGGACGTGGTGAAGTCGATCATCGGCCTGAACTCCGGCTCCGGCAGCCTCGGCGGGGCCCCCAGCCGCAACGTCGAGATCACAACAGTGACCATCACAGAGAGCTGACCCGGCCCGCGACAGGCGGCCGGATGGGAACCTCAGGCGCCCCGCCCGTTACCCTCGTCGCATGGCATCAAGCATCAAGAAGGTTGGAATCTGCGGTTCGGGCATCATGGGCTCGGGTCTCGCCGAGGTGGCTGCGAAGGCCGGCTACGACGTGGTCGTGCGCTCGCGCAGCAAGGCCACCGCGGACGCGATGATCACGTCCATCGAGAAGGGCCTCGACAAGCAGGTCTCCCGAGAGAAGATCACCGCGGACGACAAGGCTGCGATCCTGGGGCGTCTCTCCGCCACGGAGAAGATCGCCGACCTCGCCGACTGTGACCTCGTCATCGAGTCCGTGGTGGAGGACCTCGCCGTCAAGACGGCGCTGTTCGCCGAGCTCGACAAGGCCGTGAAGCCCGGGGCGATCCTCGCCACCAACACGAGCACGCTCCCCGTGGTCGAGATGGCCATGGCCA
>CAYXRQ010000357.1:0-1698 GCA_964466765.1 uncultured Bifidobacterium sp.
CCCCACGACGTCAGCCAGGTGCTCGACCAGAAGAACGTGTGCGTGCGGGCCGGTCACCACTGCGCCAAGCCGCTCATGCGCCTGCTCGGCGCGAACGCCACCGTCCGCGCCAGTTTCTACCTGTACAACACCCCCGCCGAGGCGGACGTCCTGTGCGACGCGCTGGCCGAGGCGGGCGACTTCTTCTCCCTCTAACCTGACACCGAACCTCCCGACAGGAAGCACCCCATGCCCGGACTCGAAGACCTCTACCGCGAGATCATCCTCGACCACTACAAGAACCCGCGCAACCGCGGAGAACTGCCGCCGCCGGCCGTGCGCACTGAGGGCCACAACCCGCTGTGCGGCGACGAGATCGAGGTGTACCTGCAGGTGGAGGACGGCACCGTCACCGACGTGAGGATCGGCGGCCAGGGCTGCTCCATCAGCCAGAGCTCTGCCTCCATGATGAGCGCCGCGGTGAAGGGCAAGAAGGTGGAGGACGTGCGTGCGCTCGTCAGCCGATTCAAGAACATGATGTCGATCGAGGAGGGCGAGCCGGATGCGTCGGTCACCCTCGGCGATCTCGAGGCACTCCAGGGAGTCGTGAAGTTCCCGGTCCGCATCAAGTGCGCAGTGCTCGCGTGGAACACGCTCGCAGAGGGCCTCGACGCCGCGGGCGCCTAACCTCCACCACGCGGGCCGCACCCGCAACTACCCTCTCCCCCTGATGAGCCGTCCCTCCCGACTCCTCCGCGTCTTCCTCGCTGCCGCGGCACTCGGTGCCGTGGTGCCTGCCGATGTCCGTGCGTCCGCCGGCGGCGCTCCACCCGTGACCGTGCCTTCAGCCAACGACTCGGCCGGCGGCTCGGGCCCCGCTGACACCAAGGAGAGAGTGGTGGAGCCCGAGATGGTGCGGGCGAACGTGAGCATCGGGTCGGTCGTGGTGTCCATCGAGGAGCAGCGCGCCTTCGTGTACTCGCGCAGCCGCCGCCTCATCACCTCGCTGCCCATCTCCACCGGTCTCGGCGACACCACGCCCACCGGCTCGTTCCGGGTGTTCTCGAAGTCGGCCCAGGCGTACTACACGCCCGCACCGAACGAGCGCATGAAGTGGATGGTGCGCTTCACCAAGGGCCGCGGCGGCGACAACATCGGTTTCCACGGCATCCCGTACAAGGTCACGGCGGCCGGCGACATCCCGTTCCACACCCCGGTCGGGCTCGCCCCCTCCTCGCACGGCTGCGTGCGCATGCGGGTGCGCGACGCCCGGTGGCTGTTCGACAACATCGCGATCGGCACGCCGGTGCGGGTCGTGCGCTCGCGCGGCAACTGACCGCCTACACTTCGCCCCAGGAACACCAGGGGGTACGCGATGGCACGGGCAACGTTCAAGTCATTCCAGGAATCGACGAAGGAAGAGTGGGCCGACATCATGGTCTGCCTCCAGGAGACCCAGTCCCACGTGGCTGACCGCGTGCTGGAGCAGCTGCGGATGCTGGAGTCCGACTTCGGCGGCTTCCCGGTGAACCGCCTGGAGCACTGCCTGCAGACGGCCAGCCGCGCCGAGCGCGACGGCCGCGACGACGAGTACGTGCTGTGCGCGCTGCTCCACGACATCGGTGACAACCTCGCGCCGTTCAACCACCCCGACATCGCCGCCGGCATCGTGAAGCCGATCGTGTCCGAGAAGAACTGGTGGATGACGAAGCACCACGG
>CAYXRQ010000358.1:0-1694 GCA_964466765.1 uncultured Bifidobacterium sp.
CCGGGGGCACGCGAGCGCTCGCGCGCCGTCGTCTCGGGACAGGAGGAGAGGGCGGGACGAGGGTCAGAAGTGGGGCAGCCGTTCGCGTGTCGACCGACGCCGAGCGCCCATCGTGCGCTGATGCGGACGTGTGTTCTCCCATCCACGTCTCGGGTCCCATGCGCGCGACGGAGGCATCAGCCCGTGGCATGCAATCCATGCAAGGGCGACTTCTGGCACGTGCCCCTGCCGAGGGCGCGCAGCGCAAGCCTCACACGAAGCGCCAGATCGGAATCCATCGGGGCCGATGCGGCGGCACTCAGGCCCAGCTTGATCTCGGAGCCGCGGTAGCCGAGCTCGTGTAGCGCAGCGCGCAGGTCATGCTCTGTGTTCGGGGGAAGGTCGGCGTGGGCGGAGCGCTTCCGCGCCTGACCTTGTTCGCGACGTGAACGGCGAATGGCCATGAACTCGAAGCCGAGCACCCGATCGGCCTCCGCTTGGTTGTGAGGCGCGCACAGCAGTCGCAGGTTGGCCACGGACGTCTTGCCACCCATGGCCAAGGGCACCACATGGTCGTACTGCAGCGCCGTGCGTTCGGTGCAGCGAACGCCGGACTCACTCACGAATGCGCACTGTCCTCCGTCGCGTGCATGGACCGTGGCTCGGATACCCGCCGGGATGTGACGCGAGCCTGTGGAACCCGGGGTCTTCTCGCTCCTGCGAGTGTGCAGGCCGTGCTTCTTCTTCTCGAGGGAATGGATCAGAAGGTCGAGTGCGCGATCCAGGAGGATTCCGAATCCGTCCAGCGAGGTCTGCCCTAAGAGATCCTGAGCACGACGCAACTTCTCTCGTGTGCTGCGGTCGATGGTGACCGACATCTCCACGCGTTGGTCCGAGAGCGGCCTCAGATGGTGGGAGGGGGTAACCGGCACCCTCGGATCACTCCGATTGGGCTCAGCCGGCGGGGCCACGGGCCCCGGGGCCCGTAAATTCATGCCGGTTCCAGTCTCCGCCGCCACGGGGGATTCAAGGGGCAAGCGGTCCGATTCCGGGAAGCGCTGTGCGATGAGCCACGCCACGTCCTCGCGTGTGCGCCCTGCGGCCGCACGCAGCAGCTCTTCAGCATTCCCCTCATCGAGATAGGCGCGCAGGGTCAGCACCGTACTCACGGTGAGGCGGCGGTCCGCGATCATGTCGAAGATCATCGGGAACCGATGTCCGACCCGTGCGGCGCCCAGGAACTTCTTGGCCGAGTCCTCGCTCAGTAAGAGGTCTCGCGTGGCGTAGTCCCACATCGAGGAGTAGCCCAGTTTCAGAAACGAGCGGCGCGTATCAACGACCGCGAGGCAGGCCAGCAGCGCGGCCGTGGCACCCGAACGTCGGCGGGCATGGAGTCGAGCGGCTTCGGTCAGCTCGGATTCGGTCTTGGCGTGGATGTGCGCGTAGAGCATGGACACCTTCGCTTCGGGGGCGAGGTGGCGCGGGGACGTTGTGGGAGTATATCCACGGAATCCGGCGCGACCTGTGATGAGCGCAGGGCGCATTTCGAGCTCGAGGGACTCAACGATGTCGGCCGTCCGTTCGAGGATGTCTCCTGGGGCGAGCGGGACGTGTTCAAGAGGTCGTGGCGATCGCACTCTCGGTCGTCGATTGCTTCTCGCTCGAACCCCGTCAAGCGGAATCGTCACGACGCACGCGACGTCACGCGGTCTTCA
>CAYXRQ010000359.1:0-1693 GCA_964466765.1 uncultured Bifidobacterium sp.
GACGGAGATGCCGCCCGGCAGAACCTCATCACCGTGCTCGTCACGCTGTGGGGCCTGCGCCTCGCGCTGTACCTCGGCAGGCGCAATCTGGGGCACGGCGAGGACTTCCGCTACGTGCTCATGCGCCGCAAGCACGGCGAGAAGTTCCCCTGGGTGAGCCTGTACACGGTGTTCGGCCTGCAGGGCGCGTTGATGTGGGCAGTGTCGCTGCCCGTGCAGCTCGGGCAGGCCGATGACGGCGTCTCCGTCGGGCCGCTGGCGGTCATCGGCACGGTGATCTGGGTGGTCGGATTCGTGTTCGAGACGGTGGGCGACGCCCAGCTCGCGCGGTTCAAGAAGGACCCCGCGAACGCCGGGAAGGTGATGGACAAGGGGCTGTGGAGTCTCACGCGCCATCCCAACTACTTCGGTGACGCGGTCCAGTGGTGGGGTATCGGCATCATCGCCGCGGAGGCCGGTACCGCCGCGATCGGTCTCATCGGCCCCGTCGTGATGACCGTGCTGCTCACGCGGGTGTCGGGCGTGCCGATGCTCGAGCACTCGATGGCCAAGCGCCGCCCGGGCTACGCCGAGTACGTGGCGCGCACGAGCGCGTTCGTGCCGCGGCCACCGAAGCGCCTATAGCGCGCGGTCGAGCGCCGACGTGAGGTCGGCGACCAGGTCCTCTGGGTCCTCGAGGCCCACGGAGAGACGGAGCAAGCCGTCGGTGACGCCGGTGGCGGCGAGGTCCTCGCCCGAGACGCCCACCTGGATCGCCGTCGCCGGGTGGCAGATGAGCGACTCCGGCCCGCCGAAACTTGTCGCGGGGCGCACCAGGCGCAGTGACTCCATGACCAGCCTGCACGCATCCGTCCCGCCCGCGATCTCCACCGCCAGGAGGGTGCCGCCCATCCTCATCTGTGCGCGCGCGAGACCGTGCTGCGGGTGGTTCTCGAGGAAGGGGTGGGCCACCTCCGTGACCCGGGGGTGCGCGGCGAGTGCGCGCGCGATCTTGAGTGCCGAGGAGTGCTGGCGCTCGGTGCGCACGGCGAGGGTGCGGATCCCGCGGAGTGCGTTCTGGGCGTCGTGGGGCGACGCAACGGCGCCGTGCATCACCGAATACGCCCAGACCGAGTCGACGAGGTCCTTCTCCCCGGCGATGACGCCGATCAACGCGTCGTTGTGCCCGCCGATGCCCTTCGTCGCGGAGTGGAGCACGAAGTTGATGCCGAAGTCGAGCGGGCGCTGGCCCATGGGGGTTGCCATGGTGGAGTCCACCACGGTGAAAGGCCCGGTGATCCGGCCCAGTTCCGAGAGGTCAGTCACGGCGAGCCGCGGGTTCGACGGCGTCTCGGCGATGACGAGCATCGTGCGGCCCGGCCTGATCGCTGCCTCGAACGCACCGGGGACCGCGGCGTCGACAAAGGTGGTCTCGATGCCGAACCTGCTGCACGGGCCCTGCAGGAACGACATGGTCGCGCCGTAGAGGTTGTTCTGGGCCACGATGTGGCTGCCCTGTCCGCAGAATGCGAGAACGAGGCTCGCCACGGCGCCCATCCCGGAGCCGAACGCGAGCGCCGATTCGGCACCCTCGAGCTGTGCCACTGCGTCCTCGAATGCGGCAACTGTCGGGTTCGAGTAGCGCCCGTAGACGCCGCTGTGCCGCACCCCGGAGGCCCGGCGGCGCATCTCGTCCAGGCTCTCCTGCTGCCAC
>CAYXRQ010000360.1:0-1692 GCA_964466765.1 uncultured Bifidobacterium sp.
GCGCCCAGGCCCTGCTCGCCGACTCGCTCGGGATATCCCGCTGGCATGCCGTGGTCGGCGGATCCATGGGCGGGATGCAGGTGCTCGAGTGGGCGATCATGTTCCCCCAGCGGGTCGGTGCGGTGGTGCCGATCGCGACATGCGCGGAGGCGAGTGCCCAGCAGATCGCGTGGGGCTCCATCGGCCGCCGCGCGCTCCTCATGGACCCGAAGTGGAACGACGGCGACTACTACGGCGCGGCCGACGACGAGGGCCCGTGGCACGGTCTCGCAGTGGCCCGGATGATCGCGCAGGTCACATTCCGCACGGACAACAAGTTCAGCGAGAGGTTCGGGCGGAGGCTCGCGAACAAGAACTTCCATGACGACGGGCTGGACCTTCTCTCGAAGTTCGAGGTGGAGGGCTACCTCGACCACCACGGCGACCGCCTCGTCCGCAGGTTCGACGCGAACAGTTACCTCTACATCGGCAAGTCGATGGACCTGCACGATGTCGGGCGCGGGCGCGGCGGCGTGGCCCGTGCGATGTCACGCATCACAGCACCGGCGTTGACCATCGGCATCAGCAGCGACATCCTCTACCCCGCGTACCAGCAGGAGACGATCCACGCCCACATCTCGAACGGCGACCCACGGAACCGGTACGTGGAGATCGACAGCGACGAGGGCCATGACGGCTTCCTCATCGCGACTCAGCAGGTGGGTGGCGAGATCGCAAAGTTCTTCTCCGGGCTCGCCTGAGCCGGTGCGGGCTCAGCGGGGGAGCATCCCGTCCAGCCGCCCCACGAGCGGGCTGCCCACGGGGATGCGCAGTGCGACCATCTTCCCCCCGCGCAGCGAGTAGACCGCGTGGCCATGGTGGTCGTCGGCAACCTTTGCCTCCACCGTGTACACGCCTGCCACAGCGCGCGAACCGGTGAACCCCGGCTGGAGGACGAGAGAGTCCCGCCCGACGCCGCCCCTGACCGGTGCCCATCTGCCCGGCCGGCCGCCACGTGCGTCCAGCAGGCGGGCCCGTGCGATGAATCGCGAACCGTCCTTGTCGACCCAGTGTGGCTCGTGGCGACGTCCCCGCCACACCAGGGCCGAGAGCACTGCGACGAAGAGTGCCGACGTGATGAAGTTCGCCATGTTTCCCCTTGTCGGTCCCCGGGAACGCCCGCGTGAGAGAATAGGCGCGATGTCCCTGATCGCACTGGTTGCCTCCGACATGCGCGTGAATGCCCTCTCGCTCGCCATGATCGTCACGGGCATCGTGCTCTTCGTGGTGACCGTCCGGTTCTGGCGGTCGGCCGGCGAGGATCCCGAGGTCCTCGCCCCGCTCGAGGTGATGGGGGACCGCCGGTTCGCCCGTGCCGACGAGGAGGGGCGCATCGGGATGATGAACGCGGTGAGGCCGGCCGGCGCGGAGACCATCGACCATGTGGAGGCACCTGCGGTGCTCGACCACGAGCCCGCGCAGCAGCGCCGCCCGTTCCGCGACAGGTTCGACCACCGTGACGATGCAGTCGATGTGGTCGAGGAGACGGTCGGGGGACAACCGGAGGCGGAGAGGCCGTACGTGCCGCCGGTGATCGACCCGCTGCTCAGCCAGCAGCAGAACGAGAACAAGTGAGGAGAAAGCAATGGCAGCGTTCGACCCCAACGAGATGATCACCCGGTTCCGGGACCGCGCCGCCGCGGTGCGCAAGCG
>CAYXRQ010000361.1:0-1689 GCA_964466765.1 uncultured Bifidobacterium sp.
GACATGACGTGCTCCCACTTGCCGGCCTCGCGGTGGGCGAGCGCCCAGGAGAGCCCGAGGATGTCAGTGAGGAAACGCTCGGCAAGCCTGTGGCGGCGCACCACCTGCATGGCCAGGCCCTCGCCGCGCTGGGTGAGCGAGATGCGGTTGCCCTCGATGGCCACCAGGCCCTCGTCGGCCATGCGGCGGATCATCTCGGACACGGAGGGCCGGGACACGCGGAGTCGCTCCGCGATGCGCGCCTGGATGACGTCCACGTCGTCCTCGCGCAGCTCGAAGATGCACTCGCAGTACTCCTCGAAGGCGGGGTGGTGCTCGCCAGGATTCGGCATGTCGCCATTCTAGGGGCGACCCACGAAGTGAGTACCCTCGCGGGCATGGCTGACGACACGGCGCAGCATGGCTGACCACAGGTCACAGCATGGCTGACCACAAAGTCCTGCACGCATTCTCGCCGGCCGTGCGCGAGTGGTTCGCCACCTCGTTCCCGGAGCCCACTGCGCCCCAGGTGCAGGGCTGGCCCGCGATCATCGGCGGTGCGCACACTCTCATCTGCGCCCCCACGGGCTCAGGAAAGACGCTCACGGCGTTCCTCTCCTCGCTCGACCGTCTCATCACCACGGAGGCGCCGCCCCCGAAGCAGCGCACCCGTGTGCTGTATGTCTCACCCCTGCGTGCGCTCGCGTTCGACGTGGAGAAGAACCTCCGTGCCCCTCTCGCGGGAATCGCTCTCGCGGCCGAGCGTCTTGGCGTCCCGTTCAACGAGCCGGTGGTGGCGATGCGCACGGGTGACACCTCTGCGAAGGACCGCCAGGCGCTCGGGCGGCGGCCTCCCGACCTCCTCATCACCACGCCGGAGTCGCTGTACCTCATGCTCACGTCCGCCGTGCGCGACACGCTCGTCAACGTGGACACCGTGATCATCGACGAGATCCATGCGCTCGCCCCCACAAAGCGCGGCGCGCACCTGATGCTCACCCTCGAGCGCCTCGAGGAGATCACCGTGCGCCCGCCGCAGCGCATTGGCCTCTCGGCCACGCAACGGCCGCTGGAGGAGGTCGCGCGGTTCCTCGGCGGCCAGATTCCGGCGGGGGAGTCGGGCGGCATGCAGCCGCGGCCGGTCACCATCGTGGACACCGGGGTGCGCAAGACGCTCAACATCGACGTCGTGGTTCCGGTGGAGGACATGGGGGACCTCGGACGCGAGTCCCCGCCGGGGGAACTGCACAGCGGGCCCGCCACGGCCGCGCTCGCGCCGCGCCGCACCAGCATCTGGCCGAGCATCTACCCGAAGGTCCTCGACCAGATCCTCGACCACCGCAGCACCATCATCTTCTGCAACGCGCGCCGCGCCGCGGAGAGGCTGGCGGCCAACCTGAACGAACTGGCCCAGGAGCGCGGGATCGGCGTTGACCCGGAGACAGGTGCCGTGCGCGAGGAACTGGTGAAGGCGCACCACGGGTCGTTGGCCCGCGAGCAGCGCGTGCTCATCGAGGACCAGCTGAAGCGCGGCGACCTCCGAGCGATCGTGGCCACGTCATCACTGGAGCTCGGCATCGACATGGGTGCAGTCGACCTGGTCATCCAGGTGGAGTCTCCCGGCGCGGTCAGCCGCGGCCTGCAGCGCATCGGGCGCGCCGGCCACACCGTGGGCGAGCCGAGCAACGGCACCATCTACCCGAAGCACCG
>CAYXRQ010000362.1:0-1687 GCA_964466765.1 uncultured Bifidobacterium sp.
CGGCATCCGACCAGATGGTCCCGAGGTACGGGGTGGCGGCCTCCAGCACGAACTCATGGGGGAGCTCGTCAGGGACCTTGATGCCCTGCGCGGGCTCGGCGATCATCCACTTCACCGCCGCCATCACCGATGCCGCGACCTGCAGCGTGGTGGCACTCTGGTGGGGCACCTTGCTGCGGGCCCCGTGGATGTCGAGGATGGACCCCGTCCACCATGCGCTGTAGTCGTGGCCCATGAGCAGCACGCCCAACTGGTCCTCGCCCTGGATGATCTCGTCGTTCAGGATGCGCTGCTCCGGCTGCATCTCGTAGTTGCGCATGAGCAGCTCGTGCACGCTCATGATCGCCGCGTCGCTCGGGCAGTAGGCGTAGTGCACCGTGGGCCGGTAGACGGCGGTGCCGCCCTCCCACACAGTGAGATGGTCGCTCATGGTGTAGGCCTCGCCGTGGCGCACGACCATGCCGCGGATCTCGCCGGCCGGCACCCAGCTGCGCACCCACGTCTCCATGCCCGGGCGGGCGATGCAGATCTGGTTGCGCGGGCCGTCGTCCTCGTGGACCCACGCGTTGCGCGGCAACGTGCGCTCGTGGGTTCCCCATCCGAGCTCGGCAGGGGCGATGCCCTCCTCGTAGAGCCCGTCGACGGACCACGTGTTCACGAACTCGTTCACGCGCTTCGGCTCCGCGGCGAGCTGCGTGTCGCGCTCGGAGATGTGGACGACCTTCGTGCCCGTCAGCATGGCGAGGCGGTTGAACCCGCCGGACGCGAGCGCCGACTCCATCGCCGCCGCGCGGGTACCCGTGGCGGTGCCATCGGAGAGCATGCGGGCCGACATCTCGGTGAGCGCGCGCTTCACGAAGTGGCTGACGAGACCCGGGTTGGCGCCGTGCTCCAGCACCGCGGTGGCGCCGGTGCGGCCCCACTTCTGCTTCAGCCGCCGCAGCTCCTGGTGGCGCACGTAGAGCGTGCGCTCGAGCGGGTGCGTGGAGGCGAGGTCCTCGTACGGGTCCCAGACCTCGACCGAGGTGTTGAGGTAGCGCACGTTGTGGTCGAAGCACCACTGCAGGATCGTGGGGCAGTCGATGTTCCACGCAAGGTCAAGCAGGATGTCGCCGTCAGAGCACCGCGCCGAGAGGAACTCGTCCAGGTTCTCCCTGGTCAGCCGCCCGGTCTCGTATGTGACGCCCTGCGAGAGTGGGCCCGCGATGCGGTGGCGGTTGTCGACGAAGTCGACGACATGGATCGACGACGGGGCGATGCCGAGGTCGTCGATGAGGAGTGGGATCGTGCACTGGGCCACGCTCCCGCACCCGAGCACGAGGACGCGCGCGGGGATCCGGTGTTCCGAGTTGGCTGCGATGGGTATCGGTCAGCGCGTCTCGGTGACGAACTCGTCGTCGATCAGGTCGTTCAGCCCGGCCGAGAAATCGGGTTCGGCCGGGACCAGCAGCTGCTGCCAGTCGTACGGTATGCCCTTCAGGCCACGCGTCTGCGTGCCGTCCGGTCGTGGGAATTGTGCGTCCATGAGAACTCCTACCTGTGAAGTAGAGGGTTCGCCCGTGGCGGGTGGCGCACGCCGTTGTCCTGGTGGACCCGGTCCGTACGACTTTTGCTCGGTGCTGATCCGTGGGTGAATGGTCCTTTCTGCGCGGGTCTTTCCCGCGTCAGGCTGATTGAAACTAACGGA
>CAYXRQ010000363.1:0-1682 GCA_964466765.1 uncultured Bifidobacterium sp.
CCGCCACGTACTCGCCCGGTGCCGGCAGGAGAACAGGCACGCCCAGGACCGATGCCGCGACCGCCCGAACGGCGGGTGATGCCGCTGCCCCGCCGACCAGGCGCACGGTGCCGATCCGTGCGCCCTGCGCCGTGAGCGCATCCAGTGCATCTGCGAGTCCGCAGATGATCCCTTCCACGGCTGCGCGCGCGACGTTCGTCGGGGTGGCGTTCTCCATCGTCATGCCGAGCAGGCTCCCGGTCGCGTCCGGCAGGTTCGGCGTGCGCTCGCCGGCGAGGTACGGCACCATGACCAGTCCTCCTGCGCCGGGCGGCGCCGACAGTGCGAGGCGGGCGAGACCGGCGTGGTCGGTGCCGAGCATCGTGCACGCGGCGTCGAGCACCCGGGCCGCGTTCAGCGTGCATACGAGCGGCAGGAACGCGCCGGTGGCGTCGGCGAACCCCGCCACGGCTCCGGCGACGTCATGGGCGGGCACCGGGCTGCGCACGAACGCGGTCCCCGAGGTGCCGAGAGAGACGACGGCATCATCACCTGCGTCCACCCCGAGCGCAGCCGCCGCGTTGTCGCCAGCGCCCGGACCCATCACTCTCGTGCCCCACCCGAGCGGCTCGTCCGGGCCGAGCACACGGGGGAGCATGACGTCGTGGCCGAGCGCGCGCACCAACAGGTCGCGCCTGTACGAGTTGCCGGTTGGGTCGAAGTACCCGGTGCCTGACGCATCCGAACGGTCGGTGGTGATGTCAGCGAGATCCGTCGCGCCGCGGAGACGCCACATCAGCCAGTCGTGGGGCAGGCACACCGCGGTGATGCGTGCGGCGTTCTCCGGTTCGTGTTCGGCGATCCACCGCAGCTTGGTCACCGTGAACGACGCGACCGGGACAGAACCAGTGAGTGACACCCATTGGTCGGCACCGATCTCCGCGACCATCTCGTCGGCAGCTCCGGCCGACCTGGTGTCGTTCCACAGGAGCGCCGGCCGCACGATGCGGCCGGACTCGTCGAGGCACACGGCGCCGTGCTGCTGCCCGCCGATCGACACCGCGTCGACATCGTCGATCCCGCCCGCGGCGGCGATGGCCGCGTGCAAGGCGGTCTCCCAGTGCGCCGGGTCGACCTCCGTGCCGTCGGGGTGGGGAGCGGAGCCATGACGCACCAGCTCTCCCGTGTCGGCGTCGCGCACGACCACCTTGCAGGACTGTGTCGAGGAATCGATCCCCGCCACGAGGGTCATGTCAGCGCGCGCCCATCAGGTGCTCGACGGCCAGCTGGTGGAGCCGCACGAACCCGTAGCCCCTCGCGCCGGCAGTGTCCACGTCGAAGTTGGCGATCGTGTCGTCGGCCATGACGTCACCCCACTTCTCCCCGGCATTCAGGGTGGGCACGGTCAGTTCGTGCACGCGGGCCGCCTCCAGTGCCTCCTTCACCTCCGGGTCGGCGCGGAACGCGGCCGCGCGCTCCTTCAGCAGCAGGTACATGCGCATGTTCGAGGCCGCGGAGTGCCAGACGCCGTCCATGTCCTCCGTGCGGGAGGGCTTGTAGTCGAAGTGGCGGGGGCCGTCGTACGCGGGCGCGCCGCCGGCACCGCCGAACTCGAGAAGGTCGACGAGGCTGAACGCGTTGATCAGGTCGCCGTGGCCGAACACGAGGTCCTGGTCGTACTTGATTCCGCGCTGTCCGTTGAG
>CAYXRQ010000364.1:0-1677 GCA_964466765.1 uncultured Bifidobacterium sp.
GAGGAAGCCGGCACGAAAGACCGGCGCCACCCGCGGGAAGCCGGCCGCGAAGAAGAAGTAACCCGCTCAGTTCTCGAGAGGCTTCAGCACGGCTGCGGCCTCCTCGAGGTGGGAGACCCAGGCCTGCGGGCTCGCCGGCTCTGCGAGCGGGATGACCACGAACTTCGACGCACCCACGTCGATGAACCTGTTGATCGTTCGCGTGAGCTCGTCCCATCCCTGGGGCACGATCACCGAGATGTCGTCCAGGTCGGGCCGCCTGGCGCGGAGCCCGGCGAGCACCGGTTCGGGGGCCGGCCCGATGGAGTAGGGGATGAGAACGCCGAAGTGCTCGTCCTCGATCTCGCGGTCGTGCTCCGCGGCGACCGTGTTGATGGTCCGCCAGCCCGCCTCGGCATCAGCCGGCGTCACGAAACTCGGCAGCCAGCCGTCGGCCAGCCTCCCGACGCGCTTCAGCTCGCTCTCCGCGATTCCGCCCAGCCACACGTCGGGTGGCGACTGCTTCGGCTTCGGCTCCACGCGGACGCCGTCGTAGTCGTAGTGCTCGCCGTGGAAGGTGACGGTCTCGTCGCTCCAGCAGCTGCGCACCACCGCGAGCGCCTCGTTGAACATCCTGGCCCTCTTGCCGCGCTCCACGCCGAACGCCTGCTGTTCCTGCGGGTCGGCGGCGCCCAGGCCGAACGCGGGGAGGAGCCGTCCGTCCGACATGCGGTCGAGGGTCGCGAGCTCCTTCGCGAGGACTACGGGGTTGCGCCCGGGCAGCACCATAACGCTCATCCCGAACTTGAGACGGGTCGTGCGCGCCGCCGCGAACGACATCGCCACGAGCGGGTCCGGTGCCTCGCCGCCGATGCGTTCGCTCAGCCACAGGCTGTCGAACCGCAGGCGCTCGAGGGCGTCGACCACGTCGAGGAACCCGGTGTCGTTCAGCCTGGTGCGCACACCCAGGCCGTATCCGACGCGCACCTTCACGGTCCCATGCTGGCACAGCAACCCGCGGGGAATAGCCTCGGCGCATGGCCGGAAACAGTGCACTCGACCCGTTCGCCCAGTTCAGGCTCGATGGCAGGGTCGCGGTAGTGACCGGTGCGTCGTCGGGTCTCGGCGCGCGTTTCGCCCGGGTCCTCCACGCCGCGGGTGCGCAGGTGGCGCTCACTGCCCGCCGGATCGACCGTCTGGAGGCTCTCGCCGCGGAGCTGCCGGGCTCGTTCCCCGTGCAGTGCGACGTTGCCGACGAGGCGCAGCGCGAGGAGATGGTGCGCGCGGTCGTCGCCCGGTTCGGGACGGTGCACATCCTCGTCAACAACGCGGGCATCACGCACAAGATCCCGGTCGAGTCCGAGACGCTCGGCCAGTTCCGCGAGACGGTCGAGGTCAACACCACCGCCGTGTGGCACCTGTGCAAGCTCGTCGGCGAGCACATGGTGGCGCAGCGGTCCGGCGCGATCGTGAACGTGGCGTCGATTCTCGGGATGGTCGCGGGCACCCCCGTCAAGCAGGCCAACTACGCGGCCAGCAAGGGCGCCGTCATCGCGCTGTCGCGCGAGCTGGCTGCCCAGTGGGCCCGCAAGGGTGTCCGCGTGAACTCGTTGTGCCCCGGGTGGTTCGTGAGCGAGATGACCGCCGGCATGGACACGGACGAGAGCTCGCAGAAGTACGTGCAGCAGAACTCGCCGA
>CAYXRQ010000365.1:0-1668 GCA_964466765.1 uncultured Bifidobacterium sp.
CCTGCACGGTCGTTGCGGTGCTCACGCCGTCCGAGACCGTCTGCCAGGTGTTCCCGGCGTCAGCAGAGAGCTCGATGACGTAGTCGGTGACCTGTGAGCCGCCGTCGTCGGCCGGGGCCTGCCAGGAGAGCGACACTGCGCCGGCAGATGTCCCGACAGCCGCAATGGGTGCCGCGGTGGCGAGGGGTGTCCGCACGGGCTTTGCAGTGACGGCGGTGGTTGCCACGCTCGCACCGTTCGCGTTGAAAGCCCTGACCTTCACGCTGTAAGTGGTCCCGTTGCGCAGTCCTCGCAGCATCATCGGGTTCTCGGCCACGTCGTTCCACACCGTGCCGCCGTCGATCGAGTACTCGTAGCGCGTGATCGTGAGGCCGCCGGCAGATGCGGGGGCATCCCAGGCGATGGACATGGTGGCGTCCCCGGCGGCCACGGCCACGTTCCGCGGCACGCTGGGCACCGTCGACGGGATTCCCTGCACGGTGCCTGACGGGACGCCGAGGGCGTCCACGTTCGAGGCGCGCAGTGCGATCGCGTACGACTGGCCGTTCACCAGGTTCGCGAGACGCAGTGATGTGGGCGTGCTCGCGACCGTCGGGCCCACGGAAGCAATCGACGCGTACTCACGCGACGAGTAGACACCGCCGCGCAGGCTGGCGAGCGACTGCGCACCCGCGGTGCTCGCCCATGTCGTCCCGCCGTCGATGCTGTAGAAGTAGTCCTGCAGCGCGTCCCCGCCGGTGTACGAGGGCGGTGCGTAGCGGAGGACGATCTCCCCGTTGCCCTCCTGGACGGACGTGATGGTCGGCGGCGCGGGCGGCGCGGTCGCGCGCTTCGTGGCGGCGTTGCTGGCCGTGCCGGGCCCGCGGAGGTTCACGGCCCTGATCGCCACGTCGTACGCGGTGCCGACCGTGACGTTGTTGATCTCCATCGGCGACGCGGTGGCGGCAGAGTCCGACCAGTTGTCCCCGCCGTCCAGCGAGTACTGGTAGTTGATGACCGGCGCGCCCCCGGTGGAGGCGGGCGCCGTGAAGGACACCGTCAGGTTGCCGTTGCCCGAGGTCACCGATGTGACCGCAGGGGCACCGGGTGTCGTGGCTGGGAGCGCGCTCACCGCAGTGGACTCCGCCCCGGGCCCGAGGGTGTTGATTGCCCTGATGCGCACGGGGTAGGTGGTGCCGTTGGTCAGGCCCGTGAGTGTGAGTGGCCCGGCCGTGCTGGCGGGCGAACGGGTCGTCCATGTGGTGCCGTTGTCGACCGAGTACGCGATGTTCGTGATGGGCGAGCCGCCGTTGCCCCCGAACGAGAACGCCACGTCCACAGCACCGCTCGCCGATATCACCTGGGTGATCTGGGGTGCGTCCGGCACCGTCGCGGGGACCCCGGGCTCCGTGCTGCTCGCCGAGCCCGGACCGCGGCTGTTGACCGCGCGGATCGCCACCGAGTAGCTGACGCCGTTGATGAGCCCGGTGACCGCCAGGGGGCTGGTGAGCCCGCTGACCGTCGACCAGGTCGAGCCGCCGTCAGTGGATGCCTGGTACGCACTGATTGACGCGCCGCCGGTGGCACCTGCGGTGAACGCGATCGCGAGGGCACCGTCGGAACCCGTCACGGAGGTGATGGTGGGTGCGAGCGGCGGGCCCGACGGCAGCGCCGAGACAGCCGTGCTCG
>CAYXRQ010000366.1:0-1667 GCA_964466765.1 uncultured Bifidobacterium sp.
GTCAGCAAGGCGAAGGCGGACGTGGTGCTGATCTCCGGGCACGACGGCGGCACAGGTGCATCGCCCCTGACCTCGCTCAAGCACGCGGGCGGCCCGTGGGAGCTTGGCCTCGCCGAGGCGCAGCAGACCCTGATGCTGAACGGGCTGCGCGACCGCATCGTCGTGCAGGCGGACGGCCAGATGAAGACCGGCCGTGACGTGGTGATCGCCGCGCTCCTCGGCGCGGAGGAGTACGGCTTCGCGACCGCCCCTCTGGTGGTGAGCGGCTGCATCATGATGCGCGTCTGCCACCTCGACACGTGCCCCGTGGGCGTGGCCACACAGAACCCGGTGCTGCGCGAGCGCTTCAGCGGCCAGCCCGAGTTCGTGGTCAACTTCTTCGAGTACGTCGCCGAGGAGGTTCGGGAGTACCTCGCCGCCCTCGGCTTCCGCAGCCTGCAGGAGGCGATCGGCCAGGTCGGGATGATCGACACGAAGAAGGCCGTGGAGCACTGGAAGGCGAGGGGTCTCGACATCGCCCCCATCCTCGAGGTCCCGCAGAACCCCTATGGGTCCACCCCGTACCAGTCCGTGCCGCAGGACCACGGTCTTGCCGACGCGCTCGACAACGAGCTCATCGAGAAGTCCCGCATGGCGATCCTGGAGGGGACACCCGTGTCCATCGCGATGCCGATCCGCAACGTGAACCGCACGGTCGGCACGATGCTCGGCCACGAGGTCACGAAGAAGTGGGGAGGCGAGGGTCTCCCCGACGGGACCATCAAGATCCACTTCACCGGCTCCGCCGGCCAGAGCTTCGGTGCGTTCGTGCCGAGGGGCATCGAGATGCGCCTCGAGGGTGACTGCAACGACTTCCTCGGCAAGGGCCTCTCCGGCGGCAGGCTCATCCTCCACCCGCACGCGTCGTCGCCGCTCGTCGCGGAGGAGAACGTCATCTCCGGCAACGTGGTGGGCTACGGCGCGACCGGCGGGGAGATATTCATCCGCGGGACCGTCGGCGAGCGCTTCTGCGTCCGCAACTCCGGCGCCACCGCCGTGGTGGAAGGCGTGGGCGACCACGGGTGCGAGTACATGACGGGAGGCCGCGTCGTGGTGCTCGGCCCGACCGGGCGCAACTTCGCGGCCGGGATGTCGGGCGGGATCGCGTTCGTGCACGACCCGGACGGTGCGTTCCCCTCGAACGTGAACTACGAGATGGTCGACCTCGAGCACGTGGGCGGTGCCGACGAGGAGTGGCTGCGCGCCACCCTCGAGAGGCACATGGAACTGACGGGGTCCGAGGTGGCGGGGAAGATCCTCGCCGCGTGGACCGTGGAGGTGCCGCGGTTCCGCAAGGTGATGCCGCGCGACTACAAGGCGGTCCTCGGCGTGTTCGAGGAGGCCGAGAGGAACGGGTGGTCCGAGGAGAGGACCGCAGAACGAGTGATGGAGGTGGCCCGTGGGTGAGACGACAGGTTTCCTGAAGTGGAGGCGCGAGGCGCCGAAGCGCCGGCCCGTGGAGCTGAGGCTGCGTGACTGGAAAGAGGTGTACGAGCCGTTCCCCGTGGACCACCTGCAGACCCAGGCAGGCCGCTGCATGGACTGCGGCATCCCGTTCTGCAACAACGGGTGCCCGCTCGGCAACCTGATCCCGGACTGGAACGACCTCGTCTACCGCGAGCACTGGC
>CAYXRQ010000367.1:0-1665 GCA_964466765.1 uncultured Bifidobacterium sp.
TACTTCCATCCCGAGGCCGAAGAGGTTCTCGGCGACACGTTCGGCCTGATGATCTATCAGGAGAGCGTGATGCGGGTCGCCCAACGATTCGCTGGCTACTCGCTCGCCGAGGCCGACAACCTGCGCAAGGCGTGCGGCAAGAAGGACCCGAAGGTCATGGCCGCCGAGGAGGAGGGCTTCGTCGAGGGGTGCGAGTCCACCGGCTACGGGCGCGACCTCGGGGTGCAGCTGTTCGCGGTGATCCGCAAGTTCGCCGACTACGCGTTCAACAAGAGCCACACGTTCGGGTACGGCCTCATCAGCTACCAGACCGCGTACCTGAAGGCCCACTACCCGGTGGAGTACGTGGCGTGCCTGCTGACCTCGGTGAAGGGCAACTACGACAAGGCCGCGGTGCACCTCTCGGACGCGCGCAACCTCGGCATCACGGTCGTCAATCCCGACATCAACCGCAGCGAGTCCGACTTTGTAGCGGTCACGGAGAACGGCGAGCGCACGATCGTGTTCGGGCTCTCTGCCGTGAGGAACGTGGGGGAGGGCCTCGTCGACCTCGTCATCGCCGAGCGGGCGGCGAACGGCCCGTTCGCGTCGTTCCACGACTTCGCGGCCCGCGTGCCCGACCAGGCACTCAACAAGCGGGCGGTGGAGTCGCTCGTCAAGTCGGGTGCATTCGACTCCGTCGGCCACCCGCGGCGTGGTCTCCTCATGGTCCACGAATCGATCATCGACGCCGCGATCGTCGCCAAGCGCGAGCACGAGCGCGGCGTGATGTCGCTGTTCGGCGAGCTCGAGTCCGACGGCGACTCGGGTTGGACCGACCAGATCGCCGTGCCGCCCGAGCACTTCGAGAAGATGGACCAACTGCGTCACGAGAAGGAGATGCTCGGTCTGTACGTGTCCGACCACCCGCTCCGCGGGGTCGAGCAGGTCCTGCGCCGGAAGGTGGACACGTCCATCGCCGAACTGGAGGGGCGCGACGAGGGGATGGTCACGATAGGGGGCGTGGTGACCAAGATGTCGCGCCGCTACACGAAGAAGGGCGACCAGATGGCCACGTTCGTCCTGGAGGACCTCGACTCCAGCATCGAGGTCACGGTCTTCGCGAGGACGCTCACCCAGTACGGGCACCTGCTGTCGGACGACGTCATCGTCACGGTTGACGGCCGCCTCAACCGCTCGGACGAGTCGCGCACCAGCTTCACCGCCCAGAAGATCACTGTCATCGAGGACCTCGACAAGCGGATCCCCGAGGTGGTCGTGACGCTCCCGAGCGGCATCACCCCCGAGAGCCTCGACGTGCTGCGCAGCATCATCAACGAGTACCCCGGCGACTCGCCGGTGAAGATCAGCCTCTCCTCGGGGCGCAAGTTCAGCACCGGCCCCCGCATGCTCGTGGACGTCGACAAGGTCCTCGGCCCGCTCAGGGTCAACTTCGGTGCCGACGCCGTGAAAATCGTCTGATCCGTCCGATTGGGGGCGAAAGCGTCCCGAAATGGCAGAATGTGGGGTCAGCGAAACGGGGCGCCCGTCGCCCATTTCACCCCGAGGGAGCCATCTCTAGATGTCGTTGGAAGTCGTCACGCAGGACAGCAGCGCCCTCACCGAGCAGCAGCTCGAGGAGATGCTCTCTGTCGAGGGTGCGTTCGGGGCCGGTGCGTTCTCCCG
>CAYXRQ010000368.1:0-1655 GCA_964466765.1 uncultured Bifidobacterium sp.
GCAGCACGTCGACCATCCCACGGAGATCGTCGCCGTCGGCCAGAAGGTCACCGTGAAGGTCCTCGACGTCGACATGAGCCGCGAGCGCATCAGCCTCTCGCTCAAGGCGACCCAGGCAGACCCGTGGCAGGAGTTCGCCTCCAGCCACGCCGTCGACCAGCTCGTCTACGGCCGCGTCACCAAGCTCGTGCCGTTCGGTGCGTTCGTGCAGGTGGGTGACGGCATCGAGGGTCTCGTGCACATCTCCGAGATGTCCGCGCACCACGTGGAGTCGCCCGAGCAGGTCGTGACCCCCGGCGAGGAACTGTGGGTCAAGATCATCGACCTCGACCTCGCGCGCCGTCGCATCTCCATCTCGATCAAGCAGGCCGCGGAAGGCGGCGAGCTCGCCGCCGAGTACCAGGGCCAGTTCGAGGTCGACGAGCACGGCAACTGGGTGGGCGGCGACGACACCGAGCGCGAGGCTGCGTGGGCGGAGTACTACAAGGAGTACGGCCAGCCCGAGGGCGAGGCCGGGGCACCGGCGGAAGCCGCCCCGGAAGCCTGAGCACGAGGCCCGGCCCGTGATCCTCCTGGGGCTCACCGGCGGCATCGGGTCCGGAAAGTCGACTGTCTCTTCGATGCTCGCGGCCAAGGGCGCCGTCATCATCGATGCGGACGCAATCGTCAAGGAACTGCAGGAACCCGGCCAGCCGCTGCTGGCGGAGCTCGCTGCCGAGTTCGGTGCGTCCATCCTGCGGGAGGACGGGTCTCTCGACCGTCTGGCACTCGCCGGGATCGCGTTCGCCGACAAGGAGAAGGTCGCCGCGCTGAACAAGATCGTCCACCCCGCCGTGGGCAAGGAGATGAGCAGGCGACTCGAGGAGCAGCGCGCCACGGACAACGTTGTCGTCCTGGACATCCCGCTCCTGGCCGAGAACCCGCGCGAGGGTCTGTGCGGCGTGATTGTGGTGGATGTGCCCGTCGACACGGCCGTGGCGCGGCTGATGGAGCAACGGGGATTCTCGGAGACCGACGCCCGTGCCCGCATCGCGAACCAGACGAGCCGTGAGAAGCGCATGGCAATCGCCGACAAGGTCATCGACAACGCGGGATCGCTCGATGACCTGCGCGCACAGGTGGACGAGGTGTGGGTCTGGGCCGTCGCGCTGCCGCCCGCCGCACCGGACGCCGGACGGCAGGTTCCCCGCGAGGACGCTCCCGGCGCGGATCCCGCCCCGGGCACCTAGGAACAAGCCGTGGGTACGCTTCGTGCGTGCCCGACTTCAAGGTGATCTCCGAGTTCTCACCGGCCGGGGACCAGCCGAAGGCGATCGCACAGCTCTCCGAGGGCATCACCGCCGGGGAGCGGTTCCAGACCCTGCTGGGAATCACGGGATCAGGCAAGTCGGCGACGGTCGCATGGACGATCGAGGCCACCCAGCGACCCACGCTGATCCTGGCTCCCAACAAGAGCCTCGCCGCGCAGCTGGCCCAGGAGATGAAGGAGTTCTTCCCGGAGAACCGGGTGGAGTTCTTCGTGAGCTACTACGACTACTACCAGCCGGAGGCGTACATCCCCTCCAGCGACACCTATATCGAGAAGGACTCGTCCATCAACGACGAGATCGACCGCCTCCGCCACTCTGCCACGGCGGCGCTGTTGACCCGCCGCG
>CAYXRQ010000369.1:0-1654 GCA_964466765.1 uncultured Bifidobacterium sp.
ACGGCGTCGCTTCGCGAGGCGGGCGTCATCACACAGCTGGTCACCGACCACCCGCACCTGTTCGAGGTCGGCGGCGAGAACTACCACACCGACTTCACCGCGTGGGCGTACGAGCGCGGGCACGAGAGCGACCCGTGGTGCACGCGCCCCGACGAGTCATGGCTGGGGGCCCCGTCGTTCGGCCGCGGGCACACCCACTACGACAACTCGCGCGGCTGGTTCCGCAGCGAGGAGGACTTCCCCGGTCCGCGCACGATGTCCGTGGCGGCGCACTGGCTCTCCACCCACGCACCCGTGCACCGCGCGAAGGGCGAGCGGTTCATGCTGTTCGTGGACGAGTTCGACCCGCACGAGCCGTTCGACACCCCGGAGGAGTGGGCGTCCAGGTACGACGACACGTGGGAGGGCCCGCACCTCATCTGGCCGCCGTACGCCGTGGACGCGAAGGCGAAGGGCATCATCGACGACCGCGACGCGCGGCAGATCCGCGCCCAGTACGGCGGGAAGCTCTCCATGATCGACCACTGGCTGGGCCGCGTGCTCGATGTGCTCGACGCGACGGGTGCGTGGGAGGACACGGCCGTGATCCTCTGCACCGACCATGGCCACTACCTGGGCGACACCGACGTGAAGGGCCGCGACGTCTGGGGCAAGCCGGGCATTCCGGTGTACAGGCCGCTCGGCCACATTCCGTTGATGGTCGCCTGGCCCGGCGCGGCGCCCGGAACGAATGCCGCGCTCACCACATCCACCGACATCCACGCCACGCTCGCCGAGGTGTTCGGTGTGGACGTTCCGCACGCGTCGCACGGCAGGTCGCTCGCGCCGCTCATCAACAACGAGTCCCCGTCCGTGCGGGACTGGCTGCTGACGGGCGTGTGGGGGCGCGAGGTGCAGCTGGTCACCGACGAGTGGCGCTACACGCGCGGGCCGCAGGGCGACAACGCACCGCACTCGATGTGGTCGAACCGGTGGAGCACCATGCCGGTGCCGTCACGCCCCGACGTGCGCATGCCGATGCCGGACGCGCGCGCATCGCTCGACTACATGCCGGGCAGCACGGTGCCGGTGATCCGCCAGCCGTTCCGTGCGGGGGACCTGCTGCCGTTCTGGGCGTACGCCGCGGAGTACCAGACGATCATGTTCCACCGCGGCGAGGACCCCGACGAGACGGTGAACCGCATCGGTGACGCCGTGGCACGAGACGCCGAGGAACTGCTGCGCGCCGCGCTCACGGAGGTGGGCGCGCCGTCCGAGCAGTTCGAGCGGCTCGGCTTGTCCTGACGGGTCAGCCCGCAGCCCGGCGCCGCCCGCCCCAGGCGAGCCACACGAACAACAGGCCGCCGAGCACCATCAGCACGGCGATGACCCCGCCGCGCGGGAGCACGTAGCGGACCTCGATGTCGGCGGACGGTGCCGCATCGATGACCGGCAGGACACCGGCGAGCGATGACACCGGCACATCGGTCCCGTCCACCGAGACGCGCAGGCCCGGCGTGAGCGGCCGGGCGAGCACAACCTTGCCGCCGCCCGAGTGGCTGATGTCGAGCCGCTCCTTGTTCTCCGTGCCCCACAGCACCCAGTGCGCGGACTCGTCCACCTTCGTGAGCTCGTAATCGGCTGGCAGCGCCGCATCCAGCCACTGCTGCTGCTG
>CAYXRQ010000370.1:0-1643 GCA_964466765.1 uncultured Bifidobacterium sp.
GCGGCAGGTCGAAGCCGTGCTCGGTCTTCATCACGTACGCCACGCCGCCCTTGCCGCTCTGGCTGTTCACGCGGATCACGGCCTCGTACGTGCGGCCCACGTGCTTCGGGTCGATCGGCAGGTACGGAACGCCCCACGAGTCATAGTCGCGGGGGAGTGCCTCGAACCCCTTCTTGATGGCGTCCTGGTGGCTGCCCGAGAAGCTGGTGTACACGAGGTCACCCACGTAGGGATGGCGCTCCGGCACGGGGAGACGGTTGCAGTACTCGGCGTCGCGGCGCAGGGCATCGATGTCGGAGATGTCGAGCTGCGGGTCCACGCCGTTCATGAACATGTTCATCGCCACGTTGACGAGGTCCAGGTTGCCCGTGCGCTCGCCGTTGCCGAAGAGGGTGCCCTCCACGCGGTCGGCGCCGGCCATGATGCCGAACTCGGCGGCCGCTGTGGCGCACCCGCGGTCGTTGTGCGGGTGCAGCGACACGATCACGGACTCGCGGTCCTTGATGGTGCGGATGAACCACTCGATGACGTCGCCGTAAACGTTCGGGCTGTAGCACTCGACGGTGGCGGGCAGGTTGAGGATGAGCGGGTTCCCCGGCGTGGGCTGGATGACGTCCATCACTGCCTCGCACACCTCCACCGCGTACTCGGGCTCCGTGAGCGTGAAGCTCTCCGGCGAGTACTCGTAGCGCAGGTTCGTGCCGGGAAGCATGGACTCGAAGCTGCGGCATAGCCGTGCGGCGTCCACCGCGATCTGCTTCACGCCGTCCTTCTCCAGGCCGAACACCACGCGCCGCTGCAGCGGGTTGGTGGAGTTGTAGAAGTGCACGATGGCGTTCCTCGCGCCCTTCAGGCACTCGTAGGTGCGCTCGATCAGTTCCGGCCGGCACTGCACGAGCACCTGGATCGTCACGTCGTCGGGGATGAGGTCCTCCTCGATGATCTGGCGGACGAAGTCGTAGTCGGGCTGGCTGGCCGAGGGGAACCCGACCTCGATCTCCTTGAAGCCCATCCTCACCAGCGTCTTGAACATGCGCATCTTGCGTTCGGGGTCCATCGGGTCGATGAGGGCCTGGTTGCCGTCGCGCAGGTCGACGCTGCACCACAGCGGTGCCTTGTCGATGGTCTTGTTGGGCCAGGTGCGGTCCGTCAGGACGAGCGGGACCCAGGGGGAGTACTTCTCGAAGGGCATCTTCTTCGGGGTGACGTTCTGCGGAGGCATGGTCTCGGTTCCTTGGGTTCTGGGCGGGTGATTCGGACAAAGAAAAAACCCCCTGCCGGGGCAGAGGGTTTCGACAGCAGCTGTATGCGGCTGCTGCCGCTAACTAAGAAGAAGCAGGGTCTTCGAGGTCTTCATCACGGGTCAGGCTAGCCACGCATCACCCCTGAGTCCACACCCCGGTCGATTTCCCCGCCCCGACAGCGAGCCGGCGGGGCGGGGGCAGGGGAAGGGACGGGGGAGAGAGGCCACGGAGTCACGGGCAGAGGAAGTTGCCGAACTGCCAGGGATCGTCGCGGTCGATGCCCGCGGCGGAGTCGCTCCACTGGTCGAACACGTCGCGCCTGGTGCGCAGCGGGTCCCAGTCCACGGCATCCGACCAGATGGTCCCGAGGTACGGGGTGGCGGCCTCCAGCACGAACTC
>CAYXRQ010000371.1:0-1632 GCA_964466765.1 uncultured Bifidobacterium sp.
GTACGAGGGCGACGCCCCGCTCGCGGAGCGCCGTGCCGCGGCGCTGTCGCTCGACCGCGACCTGCTGAACTCGCTGCTCGGTGCCGAGGAACTGCGCGAGCTGCTCGACCCGGAGGTGCTCGCATCCATCGAGCTCGAGCTGCAGTGCATCACGGACGGCCGGCGCGCGCGCAGCGCCGACGAGCTGCACGACGTGCTCAGGAAGGTCGGCGACCTCACCCGCGCGGAGATCTCCCTGCGCTGCGACACCGATGCATCCGCGTGGGTCGACGAGCTGGTCCGCGACAGGCGGGCGTTCGTCAGCCGGGTGCGCGACGAGGAGGTCGTGATCGCCGCGGAGGACGCCGCTCTGTACCGCGACGCGCTCGGGTGCAACCTGCCTCTCGGCCTGCCCACGGCGTTCACCGACCCGCGGCCCGCGCCGCTCGGCCATCTCGTGGCCCGCTACGCGCGCACCCACGGGCCGTTCCTCACCGCGCACGTGGCCGCACGTTTCGGTGCCACCCCGGAGCGCATCACCGGTGCGCTCGCCGCGCTCGAGGCCGACGGCAGGGTGGTGCGCGGCGAGTTCCGCCCCGAGGGCACGGAACGCGAGTGGTGCGACGTGGACGTCCTGCGCCAGCTGCGCCGCCGCTCTCTCGCCGCGCTGCGCCGCGAGGTGGAGCCCGTCGACCAGGCCGCGCTCGCCAGGTTCCTCCCGGCATGGCACGGCATCACCGCCCCGCAGAAGGGGACCGACGCGCTCGTCGGTGCCGTCAACGTGCTCCAGGGCGCGGCTGTCGTGGCGTCGTCGCTCGAGTCCGACGTTCTCCCGCTGCGCGTGCGCGGCTACAGGCAGAGCGACCTCGACGCCATGTGCGCGACCGGCGAGGTCGTGTGGGTGGGCGCCGGTGCGCTCGGTTCCTCCGACGGCCGCATCCGCCTGTTCTTCGCCGACCAGCTGGCGTTGCTCGCGCCCGCGATCGAGTTCCCCGAACCACCCCAGGGCGAGGTGCACACCGCGCTGCGGCTCTCGCTCCAGCAGCGCGGTGCCCTCTTCTTCTCCCAGCTGCGCGCAGCCGCCCCGCAGGCCACCGATGCCGAGGTTCTCGCCGCGCTGTGGGACCTCGTGTGGGCCGGGGAGGTCACGAACGACACGCTGGCGCCGTTGCGCGCGATGCTGTCCGGCGGCGGCAGGTCATCATCATCGGGGAGGCCCGCGTCTCGTGCGGGGCGGCCGCGCCCCGGCCGGCTCACGCGCATCGGACCGCCCACCGGTGCCGGGCGGTGGAGCCTCGTCGCACCGTTGCTGCAGCCCGCGCCGCGTCCCACGGAGTCCTCGCACGCGCTCGCGCTGCAGATGCTGGAGCGCCACGGGGTCGTGACCCGCGAGGCTGTGCTCGCAGAGGGTCCTGTCGGCGGCTTTGCCTCGGTGTACGGGGTGCTGAAGACCATGGAGGAGCGCGGCCAGGTGCGCCGTGGCTACTTCATCAACGGACTCGGCGCGGCCCAGTTCGCCCTGCCGGGTGCCGTCGACAGACTGCGCGACTCGCGCGACGGTGTGGACGCTGAGCTGCACCCGGAGTCGGTGCCAGCACCTGTGGTGCTCGCCGCAACCGACCCCGCCCAGCCCTACGGTGCAACGGTGCCGTG
>CAYXRQ010000372.1:0-1630 GCA_964466765.1 uncultured Bifidobacterium sp.
AGGCGGAGGAACGGGCCGGACACGCGTGTTGGCACGGCCTCAGGCTCTCATGGAGACATTTCCTCGCGACCCTCGCGGGGTGTCTGCAGCGTGAACCGGCGGTGACAATTCACAGCATGACCCACAATCTGTGGGTCATGCCACCGGTCCACCCTGGTCAGCTGCCGGTGAACCTGGCCGGGCGCTTCTCCACGAACGCCGCGGACGCCTCGCGGTGGTCGGCGGTGCTCATGGTGCGCACCATCGCCACTGCCTCCGCGTCGAGACCCGCCTCCAGCGACACGTCGAGCGAGCGGTTCACGTTCTGCTTCATGTGCTGCAGGGCGATCGGTGCGCGCGAGGCGAGGTCGTGGCACCACTCGAGCGCTGCCTGCTCGTAGCCGTCGTCCGGCAGCACCGCGTTGACCATGTTCAGCGCGAGCGCCTCGCGTGCCGAGAGCCTGGGGGAGAGGAACATCAGTTCCTTCGCCTTCGCCTCGCCGACGATGCGCGGCAGGAACCAGGAGGTGCCGAAGTCGCCGCTCGCGCCGATGTTCGAGAACGCGGTCACGATGATCGCGCGCTCGGCCGCGATGCGCAGGTCGGCGGCGAGCCCGATCGAGAGGCCTGCACCTGCGGCTGCACCGGGAAAAGAGGCGACCACGGGCTGGGGCATCCGGCGCAGCGCGAAGCTCACCTGGTTCTGGATGGTGCGCAGCCGCTGCACCGCGGACTCGGTGCTGGTCTGTCGCGGCGCGCCGCCGTCGGACTTGTGGCTGGAGACGAATCCCTTCACGTCGCCGCCGGCGCAGAACGCCCCGCCCTCTCCGGTGACCATCACGACACGCACGTCGGGGTCCGTTGCCAGCTGCGGCAGCACCCTGCCGAACCCCGCGTACATCGCGTCGGACAGGGCGTTGCGGGCCTGCGGACGGTTGAAGGAAATCACGGCCACGTGGCCGTCGATGCGGGCCAATAGGTCATTGGTGCCGGTGTCGAGCGTTGTCATGGAACCCCCCGGGTCGTGTGTCCGCGCAAGTCTCCCACCCGGTCCGCACGGCAGGAGTATCGGAAGGGCGCCATGACCGAACGGGTCGTCAGCGGCACATCAGGCGGGGACGTCCCACCAGACCGCCGCGAGCTCGCGCCCCGGCCGGGGGTTCGCCTCCAGCCACGACCGCACCTCCCCGTCCCGGTCTTCCGTGAGGCACAGCCGCACGCGCGTGTGATGCACGTCTGCATCGGTGATCGCGCGGGGCGGCTGCGGAGGGTCGGCAAACGTCTCCATGCGGGCGTCGATGCCGAGGGAACGCACGCACGCGAGCGCATCGTCAGCGGTGGGGCCGAGCGGCCGCTCGAGACCCCAGAAGTGCTGCCATGCCCCCGAGAGAGAGCTGAGCGGGTGGCGCAACGGGATCTCCGCCACCACGCGCCGCAGCGCATGCGCCGTCATCGCCTCCACGAACGGCCGCAGGTCCTGCACGTTGTAGAGCACGTGGTGGCACGTGACCACGTCGTGCGCGGGCACTGAACCTGCGACCGCAGGCCAGTCACCCAGGTGCACGGCACACTCGACACCCCGAGCGTCAGCCTCACTCACGAACACATCCAGCATTCCCTGCTGGTGGTCCACACCGGTCACGGAACCCGC
>CAYXRQ010000373.1:0-1624 GCA_964466765.1 uncultured Bifidobacterium sp.
CCTCCGCGACGTCCCCGGCATCGGGAACATCGGGTTCCAGAAGGTTCCCGAGGGCAAGACGGCGAAGAACCGTGTTCACCTCGACGTGGAGGTGGACAGCATCGAGGACGCGGCCACCGCGGCGGTGAGCGCGGGCGCCCGTGTGCAGGGTGGCACGGTCGCAGAGCCGACAGGTTGGTTCCAGGTGATGCTGGACCCCGAGGACAACGAGTTCTGTCTCGTTCGCCGCAAGGGTTGAGGCCGGCCGGCGGAGGCCGTGATTGTGCGGCGGTCCGCGGGATGTCAGCCGCGGACGTTCATCACGTAACGCAGTGCCGTCACCCGGCAGTCGCCGTCCGGGCACGTCCCGGCATTGTCATCGACTGCCGCCAGCGAGAAACCTGCGGACTCCGCGACCCGGCGCGAGGCGGTGTTCGTCTCTGCGATGAGAGCGCTGAAGGCCGTCGCGGTGCCTGCTGACGTCGCGCGAAGGACCAGCTCACGCAGGGCGGCGGTGGCGGCGCCACGTCGCCGGGCCCACGGTGCCACCCAGTAGCCGATCTCGGCAGTGCGGGTCGCTTCGTCCACGCGGTGGATGCTGATGACCCCCGCCCCGCGGCCCGGCGTGCCGTCGTCGATGACCCAGACGCACAGTTCCCCCGCCCGGTCGATGACGAACTGCTCCGCGTGCGCCGGCGTGTAGGGCCTCGGCACGAGTGTCCACCGGAGGATCTCGGGGTCCGTGCACGCCTCGGCGATCCAGCCGGCGTCGGCGGCGACGAGGTCCCTCAGCGCGAACGTGCCCATGGCCCCACCGTACCCACCGCACGCGCCGGTGGTAGCCGTGATTGTGCGGCGGTCCGCGGTCGGGTGGGACAATGATGTGATGCCCGACAGCCCCGTGGACAGTCCCCGTGTCACCCTCCGCACCGCAGTTGCATCGGACGTGCCCGTTCTCGTGCGGTGGGACGAGGACCCCGACGTGGCTAGTTCGGGCGGCGACGACGATGACTTCGACTGGGCCGCTGAGGTCCCGCGGGACGTCGACTGGAGGGAGATTCTCATCGCCGAGGCCGACGGTGAGGCCGTGGGGGTGCTGGTGCTCATCGATGCCGCGCGGGAGGAGACCCACTATTGGGGCGACGTCACGGATGCCGGAGCGTGGGCAATCGACATCTGGATCGGGGAGGAACGGCACAGGTCCCACGGGCTCGGCAGGCAGATGATGGAGAGTGCGCTCGCGCGATGCTTCGGTGAGCACGGCGCGTCGGTCGTGCTGATCGACCCGCTCGAGTCGAATACCCGCGCCATCAGGTTCTACGAGCGGATGGGGTTCGAGCATGTCGGCCCGCGGACGTTCGGCGGGGACAGGTGCAGGGTCATGCGCATCACGCCTGGTGCCGTGCAGTCCGGCCGGGGATAGTTTCGGGTCATGGCGAATCTCGGGGCGCGGAACGGGGGGGCACGAGCGACCGGGCCGAGCGACGGGGTGCGGAGCGACGGGGCATGAACGGATGACGAGCGCACCGTTCAAGAAATCGTTCGAGCGCCAAGGCATACTCCAGAAACTCGCGATCGGCCGCATCGAGCCGCACCCCGCGACGGCTCGTCGCCGGGGCCAAACGCAAATCTTTCTTGAAACGGC
>CAYXRQ010000374.1:0-1614 GCA_964466765.1 uncultured Bifidobacterium sp.
CATGGCGAATTTCGGGACTCGCAACGGCGCGGCTGTCGTGGTGATTGACGTACAGACCGCGGTTGTGGAGCAGGCGCACGACCGCGACGGTGTTGTCGGGCGGATCTCGGCCGTGGTAGAGAAGGCCCGCGGTGCGGGAGTCCCGGTGGTGTGGGTGCAGCACTCCGATGACGAGCTCGTCCGAGGCTCGGAGGGCTGGCAGATCGTGCCGGAGCTCGTCCCCGCCGCCGGCGAGCACGTGGTGCACAAGAGCTTCGGGGACTCGTTCGAGGGCACGGACCTCGAGGGCGTGCTCGACCGCCTCGGGGCGGCGCAGCTGGTCGTCACCGGCGCCCAGACGGATTTCTGCGTGCGCTCCACGCTGCACGGTGCGGTCGCGCGTGGTTACGACGCACTGCTCGTCTCCGACGCGCACACCACGAACGACGCGGAGTGGGACGGGGTGGAGGTCCCGGCGGCCGCGGTCATCGCCCACACCAACATGTACTGGCACTGGCACCGCGCTCCCGGCCGCCGCGGCGGAACCGTGGAGACGGCAGACCTCGATCTGGCGGCACTACGGGGAGGCGCCGGGCGATGACTGTCATCGATGACCACGGACGCCCGGAACCCGAGCCGGCAGTCGGCGAGGTGGAGACCCTGCTCGGCTTCCTCGACTACCAGCGCGCCACGCTCGAGTGGAAGTGCCGCGGGTTGGACACCGCGGGCATGACGCTGCGCGTCGCACGGTCCACCATGACGCTCGCCGGGCTGCTCAACCACATGTCATGGGTGGAGGACCACTGGTTCTCGTTCTTCCTGCACGACAGGGAGCGTGCCGGCACGTGGAGCCGCGCCGACTTCGCCGCGGACCCGGACTGGGAGTGGAACGAGGCGCTGACGATGCCGCCGGACGAGGTCCGCGCCAGGTGGGCCGCGGCATGCGCGAAGTCGCGGGCAGACGTGGCCGCTGCACTCGCGACCGCCGGGCTGGACCAGCTCTCGCGCCGGACGTGGGACAACGGCGAGGCCCCGAGCCTGCGCTGGATCCTCGTGCACATGATCGAGGAGTACGCGCGCCACAACGGCCATGCAGACCTCATCCGCGAGGCAGTCGACGGCGAGACCGGCGAGTAGGAGAGCGGGAGACCCCGCGGGATCAGCGCGGTGCGAGGTCGGCCACGACGATCCTGCGCATCTGCATCATTGCCTCGAACGCGAACTTCGCGTCATAACCGTCCTCACCCTGGAGGGCCCGCCCGAGAGCCTCGGGAATCACCTGCCAGCTGACGCCCCAGCGGTCCTTGCACCAGCCGCACTGGCTCTCCTGCCCGCCGTTGCCGACGATGGCATCCCACACGCGGTCGACGTCGGCCTGGGTCTCGCAGGAGACCTGGATGCTGAAGGCCTCGGACTGGGGGAAGTTCGGGCCGCCGTTCAGGGCGACGAAAGACCGCCCGAGAATCTCGAACTCGACCGTGAGGACGGTGTCGACCGGGCTCTGGGCATCGGCGAGATAGTGCGAGACCCTGCCCAGCGATGATCCAGGGAACAGGCCCACGTAGAAGCGGGCGGCCTCGAGCGCCTCGGAGTCGTACCAGATGTACGGAGTTGCAGAGGTGACGGCCATGGGCG
>CAYXRQ010000375.1:0-1597 GCA_964466765.1 uncultured Bifidobacterium sp.
CACAACCCGAGTTGGAGCCGAAGGTGCCTCGCCAGCAGACTTCTCCCCATGAATTTTGCATTTAGTGAAGAGCAGGAAGAACTCCGCAAGATGGTGCGCTCGTTCCTCGAGAACAAGTCCGCCGAAGAGGCAGTTCGTGAGCAGATGGAGACCGTGAACGGCTACGACTCCGCGGTCTGGAACCAGATGGGTTCGGAGATGGCGCTGCAGGGCATCGCGATCCCCGAGGAGTTCGGCGGCCAGGGCTACTCGTTCATCGAGCTCGGCGTCGTCCTCGAGGAGATGGGACGCGCGCTGCTGTGCGCCCCGTACTTCTCGAGCGTCGTCCTCGCGGCGAACACCCTGCTCCTGTCCGGCGATGACGCCGCGAAGAAGGCGCACCTCCCCGGCATCGCCGCCGGCGAGACCATCGCGACCCTCGCCACCACCGAGCCCTCGGGCCGTTGGGACGAGGCCGGCATCACTGTCGAGGCGAAGGGCTCCGGCTCTGACTTCACGATCTCGGGCACCAAGAGCTTCGTGCTCGACGGCCACACCGCGAGCCTCATCATCGTTGCTGCCCGCACCGGCAAGGGCGTCAGCCTCTTCGCCGTCGACGGCAACGCATCCGGCCTGACCCGCACCGCGCTGTCCACCATGGACCAGACCCGCAAGCAGGCCAAGCTCGAGTTCAGCAACACCCCGGCCAAGCTCATCGGCACCGAGGGCAAGGGCTGGGACGTTCTGTCCCAGGTCTTCGACCTTGCCGCCGTCGCGCTCGCCGCGGAGCAGGTCGGGGGCGCCCAGAAGGTGCTGGAGATGGCCGTGCAGTACGCGAAGGACCGCATCCAGTTCGGCCGCCCGATCGGCTCGTTCCAGGCGATCAAGCACAAGTGCGCCGACATGCTGCTCGAGGTCGAGTCGGCCAAGTCGGCCGCGTACTACGGCATGTGGTGCGCCGCGGAGATGAACGACGAGCTCGCCTCGGTCGCGTCGCTCGCCAAGGCCTACTGCTCCGAGGCGTACTTCCACGCCGCGGCGGAGAACATCCAGATCCACGGCGGCATCGGCTTCACCTGGGAGCACCCGGCGCACCTGTACTTCAAGCGTGCAAAGTCGAGCGAGCTCATCTTCGGTGACCCCACGTACCACCGCGAGCTGCTCGCCCAGCGCATCGGCATCTGACCTTCCCCCGCACAGCGGGGACGAACGCGGGAACCCGGGCCACGCGGCCCGGGTTCTCCCGTTCCCGGGACGGTGCACTTCCGTGAACGGCCGTGTGCCGTGCCGCGTGTGACCTGACCCTGGCGGCACCCGGGTGCGGGCACCTCCGCGCGCGTGCCGTACTCTTCGGCCATGCCGCGCACCGTCGTTGCCCAGATCTCCGACCCGCACATCACCGGGCCGCACGACGAGCTGTTCGAGGGGTCGGACCCGGTGGGAAACCTCTCGAAGGCGATCACCCACGCCGCGGCGCGCGCGGAGACGGTCATCATCACCGGCGACCTCGCCGCGCGCGCGGGAACAGACGCCGAGTACGAGGGCGTGCGTGCGGTGCTGGATTCGTGCGGCACCGAGGTTCTGCTCTGTGCCGGCAACCACGACGAGTCACAGAAGA
>CAYXRQ010000376.1:0-1587 GCA_964466765.1 uncultured Bifidobacterium sp.
CGACGTGCTCGTGGATGCCGCGGCACTGTGGGTGCACGTGGACCGTGACAACCTCCAGCCGAGCCGGGTCCCCACCGATGTCGCGGCGATACTCACGGAGTCATCTGCCGGCCGGACAGTCGGTGCGCGGCTGCTGCTGCGCGAGAAGGACTTCGACGCGGCTGCGGCGACCGTGTCACCGTGGCCGCTGCGGTTCAGCGACTTCGACGCTGTCGGCCACATGAACAATGCCGCCTACTGGGAGGTGCTCGAGGAGCACATGGCGGGTGACGTCACGGTGCGGTCGGGACTGCGCGCGGTCGTGGAGCACGTGGTGCAGGTGGAGCCGGGTCATTCCCTCATGAGGGCATCAGTGGCGGGTGACGGGGTGTCCGTGCAGATGACCGTGGGTGGTTCGGTGCACGCGGCCGCGTGGGCCGGGCCTAGTGCCTGATGACGTACTCGTAGACGCCGTCGTTGTCGCGCTGCTCGAAGTCGCCGAGGATCCGCAGGTGCTCGAGGTGGGCGTAGGCCTCGCTGTCGGCCATTGACCCCTGCGCGCGCGGGGAGAAGAGGTGCTGGGCGAACTCGTTCACCGTGGCCGGCCTGTCGAAGTCGATGCTGACGCTGCGGATCTTCTCGAGGCGGTCGCGGTGGTGCTGTTTGATCTGCTCCACGCGCTCGCCCGTGTTGGTGAACGGCGTGCCGTGTGCCGGCAGTGAGATACGCACGTCGGCGGAGAAGGCTGCGATCTTGTCGAGCGACCCGAAGAACAGGGTGAGCGGGTCGCCGTGCGCGGTGAGCCCGCTGATGTGAGGGGTGATCGTGGGAAGCACGTGGTCGCCGCTGAGCAGCGTCCCAGACTCGGGGTCGAAGAGGCACAGGTGGTCGGCCGTGTGGCCGGGCGTGTGCACCGGCACCCACTGGCGGCCGGCGAGGGTGACACGCTCGACGTCACCGATGCGCACGGTGGGCGTGGGCACCTTCAGCAGGCGCGGGAAGCGGCTGGCGATTCGGAAGCGAATCTTGCGCCCGAACTCCATCCGCATCGGCTCGCCGCCCCACGGCGGCGGGTCGAACGGGCTGCGCATGAACGTCGCCGCTTCCTCCACGGAGAGGTCCGGCGGTTCTGTCGGGTCGAAGAACGTGCGGAAGAGCCGGTGGGTGACGATGTCGGCACCGGACTCGGCCCGGATGCGCTCCGCGCCGCCGTAATGGTCAGGATGGCTGTGCGTGACGATGACGGTGTGCACCCGGCGCAGCGGCACGCCGATCTGGGAGAGCCGTTCCTGCAGGGCGACCCACGATGCCTTCGTGGGCATGCCCGGGTCCACGACCGTGACACCCCTGTCGTCCTCCATCACGTACATGTTCACGTGACCGAGGCCCGTGATGTTCGCCGGCAGCTGGGTGCGCAGGATGCCGGGCGCCACCTCCGTGATCTCGTCGGTGGCCTGCAGCTGCTCGGACTTGGTGGGCTTCGCGGCGCCGCTCATTGTGCGCCCCCGGCGGTGCCCCTGTCGGCGCCGGGGCGGAACGCCTTCTCGCGGTAGAAGCGCAGTTCCTCGATGCTCTCGCGCACGTCGTCGAGAGCCCGGTGCGTGCCGC
>CAYXRQ010000377.1:0-1587 GCA_964466765.1 uncultured Bifidobacterium sp.
GTCTCGAGCGACGTCTCGGTCAGGTTCGGCATGGCGCGCATCGCACCCTTCGGGCGGTCACGGTCCTTCAGGTACATGTTCAGCGGCGAGGTGAACACGTGGCGCAGCATGGTCACCGGCAGCAGCGCGAGGAACGCGATGAAGGCGATGACGTGGGCCACCCACATGGCCTGGTGCCAGTTCTCCAGCGAGCCGAGGGACAGCCCGTCCACGGCCTGGGCGAGCGGGTAGCCGACATAGCTCCACTTCTCGAAGGACATGTCCTTGCCGGCCGCCTGCGACACGGCGATGCGGAACATCTCGGCGGCGAAACCGGAGAGGCCGATGAGGAGGAGGACACCGAGGATGAGGCCGTGCTCGGCCTTCGTCTTGATGCGGATGCGGTACGGCTGCTGCACGTAACGGCGCACGATCGCCCAGACGACACCGCCGGTGAACATGAGGCCCGCGGTGTCTCCGACGAACACGTACCCCTGGTACACGCCGCCGTGGAGGAACTTGAGCGACTCGGGCAGCTGGTGGTCTATCTCCAGCACCGTGGTCACGCCGAGGAGGATGAGGAAGCCGAAGTAGATGAGCGAGTGCATGAGCCCGGCGGCGCTGTCGCGCAGGAGGGTCTGCATGTAGACGCCGGCGCGGTAGTCCGCCAGGCGCTTCTTCGCGTTCTTCGCGGTGGTGCGGCGCCGGTCCGGGGCCCCGCGCTCCCAGTTGCGCACGCGGTCAGCGAAGCGGAACGACCCCCAGACCAGCATCGCCGGCAGGATCGTGTAGAACGCCACCTTCAGCGGGCCGGGGATGCCCTCGAAGACCTCGCGGGAGACCTCGGAGGTGCCGTGCCACTTGGTGAACTGCGGGACGATGCCCGACATCAGCGTGAACGTGCCCATGCCGATGCCGATGGCAATCGACAACTGGTGGGGCCGGAACCGCTTCTTGCCGTTCTCGGTGGTCGGGGCTGACGCGTGCGTACTCATAGCAACCACGAACGCTAGTGGTCAGGGGCTCACGACGGCCGATTCGGCTGTGGATAACAGCGGTGTGACGCCCGCTCGGGGCAGACCGACCCCAGTGGGGCGGCCCACCGGGCAATCAGCCGTAGTGGGCGCGGTCGAGCTCGCGGACGCGGGTGGCGAGGGCCTTCAGCAACTTGCGGCTGATCGCCGGGATGTTGTCGATGGCGCCCTTGAGGGCACGCTCGCCGACCACGAGGAGACGCACGTCAGTGTCGGCGATGACCGATGCGGTGCGCGGGCCGCTGTCCAGCAGCGACAGCTCGCCGACAACGGAACCAGCCTTGGCGCTGCCGATCTTCTTGCCGTTGCGCTTCACGGTGGCGGAACCCTCGAGCACCACGTAGGCCTCGCGGCCTGTCTGGCCCTGGTCCATGATGATGGTGCCGGCCTTCAGCACGCGCTCCGAGGAGTTCTTGATGACGAGACCGAGCTCCTTCGGGGAGCACTCGGAGAAGAGGGGGATGTTCTTCAGGTGGGCGACGGTGGACTTTGCTGATGCCATGTGAACAAGTGTAAACCCGTCCGGCCCCGGCGTTTTTCATTGTGTACCGACGTCACAGGTGACGCCCGTCGC
>CAYXRQ010000378.1:0-1584 GCA_964466765.1 uncultured Bifidobacterium sp.
GATCTCACCGGGGGTGAGATGCCGCGTGAAGCCCGCCTGGCCGGTGGCGCAGAACCCGCAGGCCATGGCACACCCGGCCTGCGTGCTCACGCACACCGTGGCGCGGTCCCGGTAGTACATGAGCACCGTCTCGATGGGGTGCAGCCCGTCGGCGAGGTGCCAGAGGAACTTCACCGTCTCGCCGTCGTCGCTGACCACGCGCTGCACCTCAATGAGTGCCTCGGGGTGCAGCGCCGTGACGCGGCCGCGCAGCGCGGCCGGCAACGTCAGGATCCCGTCGACGGGGAGGAACTGCCTGTACAGGCCGTCCCACAGTTGTGTCACGCGGTAGGCGGGCTCGCCCGCGAGCGACGCGGCGAGCTCCTCGCGGGTCAGGTCGTGGATGGACCGCACGGCGCCGGTCATGACGGTGCCCCCGCGGTCACGTCCGCCGCGGGCACGTCGCCTACGTAGGCGCGCTCGCTGTGGTGGGGCCGGAACGAGAGCCGGTCGTAGACGGCCATCGCGGGCGCGTTGTCGGCGTCCACGTACAGCATCGCGGTGACGGCCCCGGCGCGCGCGAGGTGGTCCAGCCCGGCGGTCACGAGACAGGTGCCGAGACCGCGCGACGCGCGCGCCGGGTCGACAGCGACCGCGTAGATCTCGCCGACGGGCCCTGCAGGGTCGTCGTGGATCTTCGTCCAGCAGAACCCCGCGATCGCGCCGTCGACGCGGTGCAGCAGGAAGCCCGCGGCGTCGAACCACTGTTCCGTCTCGCGCGAACGGATCGTGTCGATGTTCCAGCCACCCTGCTCGGGGTGAGAGGCGAACGCGGCGTTGTTGACGGCCAGCCACTCCTCCTCGTCGGTGCCCGGCACGAAGGGCTCCGTGACGAACCCCTCGACCACGGCGAGGTGCGCGGGCTCGAGCGGCAGCGGCCTGCGCAGCTGCAGGAGGCGCCGCCCCGGGCTGAAACCCGCCGCGCGGGCGAGTTCGGTGTGGACGTTGTTCGCCTCGAACACCCACCAGTGCACGTGGCCGCCGCCGTCGCCGGCGACGACCGCCACGGCCTCCTCCAGCATGCGCGGGCCGATCTCGGCCATGTCGTAGCGGTGGTGGGGGTGGATGACGATGTCGAGTCCCCAGGACTCGTTCCCGCGGGAGACCTGGCCGTACCCGACGATGTGGTCGTGGCCCTCCTCGCGCACGATGATCCCTGCGTACCCGCGCCGCCCGCCCTCGCGCAGGTCCAGCCACATGTGGTCGCTCATCGGTCTCGTCCCGTCGGCGCGCCACGCATCCGCCATCAACTGGTCCACCAGCGCTCGTTCGGCGGCATCCAGCTGGCGCCTGACATCGAACGTTCGCACGCGGAGAGGGTACCTTCGTGCCGTGGCAAAGCCGAGAACGCCCGCCGGAAGGGCCAAGGAGGTCGCGCGCCGGCTGGCGGAGCTGTACCCGGGGGCCGAGTGCGAGCTCACTCACTCGAATGCCTACGAACTGCTCTCGGCCACGATCCTCTCCGCGCAGTGCACCGACGCGCGCGTGAACATGGTGACGCCTGCGCTCTTCGCCCGCTATCCCACCGTGGACGATCTCGCCGCG
>CAYXRQ010000379.1:0-1581 GCA_964466765.1 uncultured Bifidobacterium sp.
GCATCGTGAAGCCGATCGTGTCCGAGAAGAACTGGTGGATGACGAAGCACCACGGCATCTTCCAGGGGTACTACTTCTGGCACCACATCGGTCTCGACCGCAACGCGCGCGACGCGCACGCCGACTCCCCCTTCTACGGCTACACCGAGGAGTTCTGCGCCCTGTACGACTCTGTCGCGTTCGACACCGACTACCAGAGCTTCGACCTGGCCCACTACGAGCCGCTCGTCCGCGAGGCGTTCAAGCCGAAGATGCGCTGACACTGCCGAATGGCGTGTGTTCCGGCGGGCCGGGGACAACGGCACTAGGTTCGCCTGCGAACCGGAGGTCACCATGAAAGTCACACTTCTCGGAACGGGGAGCCCCCTGCCCAGCCCCACGTGCGCGGGCCCGTCGACACTCGTGCAGGCCGGCGGCCAGAACATCGTGGTGGACGCCGGGCGCGGCGTCATCATGCGCATGGTCGCGGCGGGGTGCCCGCCGCCGTTCCTCTCCGCCGTGCTGCTCACGCACCTGCACAGCGACCACATCTGCGACCTGAACGACATCATCACCACGCGCTGGATCTCGCTGCCGGCGGCGACGCCACTGGACGTCTACGGGCCGAAGGGAACGAAGAAGATGGTCGACGGCCTGGTCGACATGCTGACTCTCGACGTGGGCTACCGCCTCGACCACCACGAGGACCTGCGCGCGGGCATCGGCATGAAGGTGAACGTCATCGAGGTGGAGGCAGGCGACACCTTCGGGCTCGGCGACGTGAAGGTGTCTGTGCACCGCACCGACCACCGCCCGGTGGCGCCCACGGTGGGCTACCGGTTCGAGCATGAAGGCACCGTGGCGGCCCTCGCCGGCGACACCGTGCCGTGCGCGGAGCTCGACGAGATGTGCCGCGGCGCCGACTTCTACGTGCAGACGGTGGTGCGCGAGGACCTCGTGCGCCAGTTCGCCGCCCTGGTGCCCACGGGGGCGCGGTTCCTGGACATCCTCGACTACCACTCCACGGTGCAGCAGGCAGCCCAGACAGCCGCGCGGGCGGGCGTCCGGACGCTCGTGCTCACGCACTTCGTGCCGGCGATCCAGCCCGGCCAGGAGACTGAGTGGCATGCGATGGCCGCCGAGCATTTCGGCGGCGAGATCGTGATCGGTCCGGACCTCACGTCCGTGGAGAAGTAGCGAACCTCGCCGAGGTCGCCAGCCACACGCCGGCCAGTGCCACGCACAGCCCGGTGACCGCGAGGATCCCGAGCGACTCCGAGAACAGCACGGCCGCTTCCACGGAACTGAGGGCGGGCGTGAGGAAGAAGAGGCTGCTGACTTCCGCGGCCGCCTGCCGGTGCAGCAGCCACAGCATCACCAGGATCGCCGCGAGCGACAACACCCCCACGGCCCACGCCATCGACCACCAGGTGCGGGCGGTGCTGCCGAGCCGCCAGCCCTCGCCTGCGACGGCGACGACGCCGAGCGCCGCCGTGGTCGACACGTACTGCCACGCGGTGCCGGCCAGCAACGGCGTGCCCTGCCCGCCCCTGCGCTGCAGCAGCGTGCCGGCACTCATTCCGAGCACTGCCACGACCATCG
>CAYXRQ010000380.1:0-1576 GCA_964466765.1 uncultured Bifidobacterium sp.
CCTTCACGGACGCGCCCTTCAGTTGGTCGGGGGTGGAGAGGATGGTGGTGCCGTCGACGAGGAGAACGGGGGTGAGGGAGACCTCGGCACCGTCCTCGACGTGGAGGAGCTCGACCTGGATCTGCTGACCCTGGGCGACCTTCTCCTGCTTGCCACCTGATGCGATCACTGCGTACATAGCGGGTTCAAACCTTATCTGCGGAAAGGGAGCCGGACAATCGGCCGGGACCCCATTTTTCGGGCAATTGTCAGTCGAGGAGACCGAAATCGATGTTGACGCCCCGCCCGTGGCACTCGGGGCACTGGCCGGCGAACGAGGTGAGGAGCCCCTCCCCGATGCGCTTGCGCGTCATCTCCACGAGGCCCAGTTCCGAGATCTCGAACACCTGGGTGCGGGTCTTGTCCCGGGCCAGGGCATGGCGGAAGGACTCGACGACCTTCTTGCGGTTGTCCTTGATCTCCATGTCAATGAAGTCGATGACGATGATGCCGCCGATGTCCCGGAGACGCAGCTGGTGGGCGACCTCCTGGGCGGCCTCCAGGTTGTTCTGGAAGACGGTCTGCTCCAGGTTGTTGGTGCCCACGTTCTTGCCGGTGTTCACGTCGATGACCGTGAGCGCCTCCGTGTGCTCGATGATGAGCGAGCCGCCCGACGGCAGCCACACCTTCCGGTCGAGAGCCTTGTGGAGCTGCTCGTGCACGTGCTGGTTCTCGAAGAGCGACAGGCCCTCAGTCTCGCGGTCGTAGTACGTGACGCGGTCGGCGAGCTCGGGGTTGAAGTCCGAGATGTAGCTCTTGACCTCCTCGTAGAGCGCCCTGTCGTCGATCATGACGCCGCGGTAGTCGGCGTTGAACTCCTCACGGATCACGCGCACAGCGAGCTCGGGCTCGCGGTACAGCAGCGTGGGGCCGCTGGACTTCTTCTGGGCGGCCTCGATGCGCGCCCATTCGTCGAGGAGGCGGGTCATGTCGGCTGTGAGCTCCTGCTCCGTGGCGTGCTCCGCGGCGGTGCGCAGGATGACGCCGTGCTCGGCCGGCTTCACCCTGTCGAGGATCCCGCGGAGGCGACGGCGCTCGGCGTCGGTGAGGCGCTTCGAGATTCCGTAGGTCTTCGAGTTCGGGATGAGCACCACGAACCGGCCCGGCAGGGACACTTCCTGGGTCAGGCGGGCGCCCTTCGCGCCGATCGGGTTCTTCGTGACCTGGCACAGGATCATCTGCTTGGAGTGCAGGATCTGCTCGATGCGCGCGTCGCCCGCCGGCGTGTCGACGTCCTCCTTGTCGTACTGAACGTCGCCGCGGTACAGGACTGCGTTCTTCGGGGTGCCGATGTCGACGAACGCGGCCTCCATGCCGGGGAGCACGTTCTGCACGCGACCGAGGTAGATGTTGCCGTGGATCTGGCTGATGTCGTCGGCCGGCCGGCTGACGTAGTGCTCGATCAGGCTGCGCCCCTCCAGCACGGCCACCTGGGTGACCCCGTCACGGACCTGCACGCACATCATGTAGCGGCCGACGGGGCGCCCGTCGCGCTCGCGGCCGCGGCGCTTCTCGATGATCTCGGCCTCGATCGCCT
>CAYXRQ010000381.1:0-1575 GCA_964466765.1 uncultured Bifidobacterium sp.
TCGACCTCAACCTTTTCCGCCTGCGTTTCGTGGTCGCCGCGAACGTGGCGGGCGCCGGCCTGTTCCTCACCGGTTGTGCGACCAACGCACCCCAGGACATCTTCCAGCCGAAGGGCCCGAACGCGCACGACATCAACCAGCTGCAGAAGCTGGTGTTCCCCATCGCGGGCATCGTCGGCGTGATCGTCCTCGCCCTCGCCACCTACATCTTCCTCAAGTTCCGCGACCGCGGGCAGGAGATCCCCAGCCAGGCGCACGGCCGCCCGATCGTGGAGATCACGCTGACCGTCGTACCGGCGCTCATCCTCAGCGTCGTCGGGGTGTTCACCTTCCGCACCATCTTCGACCTCGCCGAGACGCAGGACACCGAGATGGTCATCAACGTGACCGGCCAGCAGTGGTGGTGGGAGTACGACTACCCCGTGCAGGAAGACTTCGGCATCAAGCAGCCGATCATCACCTCCGGCCAGCTGGTCCTGCCCGTGGGCACGAAGGTGCTCCTGCGCGAGACCAGCCGCGATGTCATCCACTCCTACTGGATCCCCGCGCTGAACGGCAAGAAGGACGCCGTGCCGGGCCGCATCAACCTGCTGCGCCTGGAGGCCGACAAGCCGGGCATCTATGCCGGGCAGTGCACCGAGTTCTGCGGTCTCTCGCACGCCAACATGCGGATGGAAGCGGTCGCGTTGTCCAAGGAGGACTTCGCGAAGTGGGTCGCCGACCAGCAGAAGGCTTACACCGCACCTGCCGCGGGCACTCTCGCCGCCGAGGGTGAGCAGGTCTTCCTGAACCAGTGCGTGCGGTGCCACCAGGTGAACGGCCAGAAGCGCGCCGACGGCACACTGGTCATCGCAGCCCCTGACGAGAACGTCTACGCGGGTGCGGCACCGAACCTCAGCCACCTGATGAGCCGCAACACCTTCGCGGGTGCGATGTTCGACCTGCTCAAGCAGTCGTGCCGGGACGACGTGTGGAATGCCAAGCCCGAGGAGTTCGGCGCCAAGTACCTGGCGGGTGTCTCCGAGGACTGCCTCAACGCGACCGACCTGCGCGCATGGCTGCGCAATGCGCCCGCCATGAAGCCGATGTACGCGGACCCCACCAAGCTCGGGCCGACCGCAGGGAAGTACCGCGGCATGCCGGCCCTCGGCCTGTCCGAGACGGACATCGACAAGCTCGTTGCCTACCTGCTGACCCTGAAGTGACCGGAGAACACCATGGCGATCATTGAACGACCCACAACGGCACCGGCGGTCCCCGCCGTCGCCACGCCGAGCTCCAGTCTCGGCGCGCTCAAGCGACCGATGATGGAGAGCGGCTGGAAGTCCTGGCTGTTCACCGTCGACCACAAGAAGATCGGCATCATGTACGGCGCCGTGGCGATGTTCTTCTTCATCGTCGGCGGCGTGGAGGCTCTCCTCATCCGACTCCAGCTGGCACTGCCCGAGGGCAAGATCCTCAACGCGGACGTCTACAACCAGATGTTCACGATGCACGCGACCACGATGGTCTTCCTCTTCGCCATGCCCATGGCCGCGGCGTTCGCCAACTACTTCCTGCCGCTGCAGATCGGTG
>CAYXRQ010000382.1:0-1571 GCA_964466765.1 uncultured Bifidobacterium sp.
GATGAGACCGTCCATGCCGCCGAGGTCCACGAAGGCGCCGAAGGCCACGACGGACGAGATCGTCCCCTCGCGCACCTCGCCGGACTTGAGGTTGTCGAGGAACTGGTCCCGCTTCTCCTTGTGGGTCTCCTCGAGGTAGCCGCGACGCGACAGGACCACGTTGTTGCGGTTCCTGTCGAGCTCGATGATCTTGGCTTCGATGGTCTGGCCGATGTACGGCTGCAGGTCGCGGACGCGGCGCAGCTCCACCAGCGAGGCGGGCAGGAAGCCGCGGAGACCGATGTCGACGATGAGACCGCCCTTGACGACCTCGATGACGGTGCCGGAGACGATGCCGTCCTCTTCCTTCTTCTTCTCGATCTCGCCCCAGGCCTTCTCGTACTGGGCACGCTTCTTGGAGAGGATGAGACGCCCCTCCTTGTCCTCGAGGGTGACCACGAGGGCCTCGATCTCCTCACCGATGCTCACGACATCGTGCGGGTTGACGTCGTTCTTGATGGCGAGTTCGCGGACCGGGATGACGCCCTCGGTCTTGAAGCGGACGTCGAGCAGGACGCCGTCACGGTCGATCTTGACGACGGAGCCCTTCACGAGCTGGCCGTCCTTGAGGCTCACCATGGTGCCGTCGATCGCCTCCTCGAAGGAAGTGGTGATGTTGCGATCGGTGATCTGGCGACCGGTGTAGGTGCCCTTCTCGTCGAAGGTGCCCATGGTGGAAGTTGTTGTGTCGGACAAGGAAGTGTTTCTTTCGGGGTGGATAGGGATATCGATGGACCCGGCGGGCCGGGGCCCTACCGTCGGAAGGGCGGTTTGGACGCTATCAGGAGATACTCGGAACTCTCCAGGGACGGCGGGGCGGAGCCGTACGCGCCCGGGTCGACACTGTGGATCGCTTCCACCTGCAGGCCCGTCGCGGCGGACAGGAGCCGGAGTTCCCTCGGCGTGTAGCAGCCGGTCCACAGGTCTGCCGTGCGGGGGGTCCCGCTCTCGTCCCGCACCTCGGTGACCTCGTGGGAGACCCCCGTGTCCGCGTCGAACACCGCGTCCTCGTGATAGCGCACCGAGAAGTAGGCACTGAACGCCGACAGTGCCAGCCTGCCGCCGGGTTTCAGTGCCCTGGCGATCCCCGCGAGGACGGTCTCGTCCTCGCCTCCCGCGGTCATCAGGCCGAACGCCCCCTGGCACAGGCAGACCACTGCGTCGAACTCGCAGTCGAAGGACATCTGCCGGGCGTCCATCCGTTCGAAGGTCGCGAGCGGGGGCGCCGCCGCGCGGGCCACATCAATGAAGCGCGAACTGATGTCGATGCCGTGGGCCACGATTCCCCTGCGGGCGAGCTCGTGCGAGTGCCGGCCGGGACCGCACCCCACGTCGAGGACTCGCATCCCCGCCTCCAGGCCGAGCATGACGGTGATTGCGTCGATCTCCTGCGCCGTCCCCTTCGTGAACGAGTACCGCAGGTACGCGGCACCCATGTGCTCGGCGAGCGGCTCGAACCAGTGCGAACCGGCGGCGCCGTCGGTCACGCCTTCGCCTCGGCCCACGTGGGGCCCCATGCCGCGTTCACCTCG
>CAYXRQ010000383.1:0-1563 GCA_964466765.1 uncultured Bifidobacterium sp.
TCTTCGCGAACCCCTGCTACACGCAGATCCACCCCACCTGCATCCCGCAGAGCGACGACTCGCAGTCCAAGCTGACCCTCATGTCGGAGTCGCTGCGCAACGACGGCCGCGTGTGGGTGCCGACAAACCCGGACGAGACCCGCCCCGCGCACCTCGTGCCCGAGTCGGAGCGCGATTACTACCTGGAGCGCCTGTACCCGTCGTTCGGCAACCTCGCCCCGCGCGACATCTCGTCGCGCGCCGCCAAGCGCGCCGTAGACAAGGGCCTCGGCGTCGGCCCGAAGAAGAACGGCGTGTACCTCGACTTCTCCGACGCGATCAACCGCCTCGGCAAGGAAGTGGTTGAGGAGCGCTACGGCAACCTCTTCGAGATGTACGAGCGCATCGCCGGCGAGAACCCGTACGAGCAGCCGATGCGCATCTACCCGGCCAGCCACTACACCATGGGCGGCCTGTGGGTGGACTACGAGTTGATGACCAACATCCCCGGCCTCTACGCCGCGGGCGAGGCCAACTTCTCGGACCACGGGGCGAACCGTCTCGGTGCGTCCGCACTCATGCAGGGCCTCTCGGACGGCTACTTCGTGCTGCCGTACACCATCGGCAACGAGCTCGCACCGATGCTCAACAAGCCGGTGCCGGACACCAGCCACCCGGAGTTCAGGAAGGCCGAGGAGGAGGCGCGCCAGCGCTTCAACGGCTACCTCGCCGTGAACGGCACCAAGTCACCCGACTTCTTCCACCGCGAGCTCGGCAAGATCATCTGGGACTACTGCGGCATGGAGCGCACGCAGCAGGGCCTGGAGAAGGCGCTCAGCGAGATCCCCGCGCTGTACGCCGAGTTCCAGAAGGACCTGAAGGTCACCGGAGACGGCGGCAGCCTCAACCAGACGCTGGAGAAGGCCGGCCGTGTCGACGACTTCTTCCAGCTCGGCATGCTGATGTGCCGTGACGCGCTCGAGCGCAACGAGAGCTGCGGCGGCCACTTCCGCGCCGAGTACCAGACCGACGACGGCGAGGCGCTGCGCGACGACGAGAACTACTGCCACGTCTCCGCGTGGGAGTGGGGCGGCGACGCGATGTCGCCGAAGCTCAACGTCGAGCCGCTGAACTTCGAATCCGTCCATCTCGCCACCAGGAGCTACAAGTGAGCAACCATCTCGAGAACATCACGCTGCGCATCTGGCGCCAGGCCGGCCCGCAGGCGAAGGGGCACTTCGAGGAGTACCGCATCGACAGCATCACCGACGAGGCGTCCTTCCTCGAGATGCTCGACATCCTGAACGACAACCTCGTCCACGAGGGCAAGGAAGCCGTCGTCTTCGACCACGACTGCCGCGAGGGCATCTGCGGCACGTGCTCGCTGATGATCGACGGCCAGGCGCACGGACCGCAGCGCGGCACCGCCACCTGCCAGCTCCACATGCGCAAGTTCAAGAGCGGTGACACGATCACCATCGAGCCCTGGCGCGCCTCCGCGTTCCCGATCATCAAGGACCTGATGGTCGACCGCTCGGCGTTCGACCGCATCATCGAGTCCGGCGGGTTCATCACCGCCGAGAC
>CAYXRQ010000384.1:0-1554 GCA_964466765.1 uncultured Bifidobacterium sp.
AGCCCCATGCCCCGCTCGATGCGGATCACCTTCATCGCGTTGTTGAAGGCGTTCATGGGGATGTCGGTGCCGCTGATGCGGATGGACCCGAAGCGGTTGCGGGTGAGCGAGTAGACGAAATAGAAGGTCCCGATGATCAGGAACTCCTTGGCGAGCCGGGTGCGGTGCTCGCGGGTGAGCTCTGCGGTCTCGTCTCCCATCGCGGTCAAGACTAGGTGGCGGCACCGACTGCCGGGCGCGACGGGGCGCACGCCGAAAGTAGGCTCTGGCCCGTGAGCATCATCGATCTGGCACAGGAATTCGACACGGGACTTCTGTCCCGGGTCCTCGAGAAGGGTCGCTCCACCGGCGCGGGTTTCAGCGAGGTCTTCATCGAGGACCGCCGCAACGTGTCCGCCAGCCTGGACGACGGCAAGGTCGAGTCCGTCAACAGCGGCCGAGACTTCGGCGCGGGCATCCGGGTCATCAACGGTGACACCACGGGGTACGCCCACACGGCCGACCTGTCCGAGCGCGGTCTCATGGCAGCGGCCGAGGCGGCTGCGGCGGCTGCGAGTAGGGGAGACGGCGGCAAGCACGTGGTCTCGCTCGGGCCCGTCACGCGCCAGAAGGTGAACGACGTCCGGGTCGTGCCGTCGGAGGTGCCGAAGGCGCGCAAGATCGAGCTGCTCATGATCGCGAACGACGCCGCCCGCGGCACCGACTCCTCCATCGTGCAGGTCAGCGCGGGATACAGCGACTCCACGCGCCGCATCCTCGTCGCCAACTCCGACGGAGTCCTCGCCACCGACGAGCAGGTCCGCACCTTGTTCCGACTGTCCGCGGTCGCGAACGGCGACACCGGGCTGCAGACCGGCTACGACTCGCTCGGTCACACCATCGGCTTCGAGTTGTTCGACGAGGAGAGCGTGGCCGAGCTCGCCGCACGTGCCGCGCGCCAGGCCGTCACCAAGCTGAAGGCCCGCCCCGCGCCGTCGGGTGCCACTCCCGTCGTCATCAAGCGCGGCTCGGGCGGTGTGCTCTTCCACGAGGCGTGCGGCCACGGCCTGGAGGCCGACCTCGTGGCCCGCGGCGCGTCCGTGTACGCGAACCGCGTGGGCGAGCTCGTCGCCAGCCCGCTCATCACGCTCGTCGACGACGGCACGATGTCGCGCGAGTGGGGTGCCATCGGCATCGACGACGAGGGCCATGTCAGCCAGCGCAACGTGCTCATCGAGAACGGCGTGCTCACCGACTACATGTGGGACTACATCCGCTCGCGCAACGAGAGCCGTCCGCAGAGCGGGAACGGCCGCCGCCAGAGCTACGAGCACCTTCCCATGGTCCGCATGACCAACACGTTCGTGCTGAACGGCGCGGAGGAGCCCGACGACATCATCCGCGCCACGGAGAAGGGCGTGTACGTGGCCAAGCTGGGCGGCGGCAGCGTGAACACGGCCACCGGCGACTTCGTCTTCGGCATGACCGAGGCGTACCTCATCGAGAACGGCGAGATCACGGAGCCGCTGCGCGAGGGCAACCTCATCGGCAACGGCCCGCAGGTGCTCGCTGACA
>CAYXRQ010000385.1:0-1552 GCA_964466765.1 uncultured Bifidobacterium sp.
CGTGCCGCGTTCGAACACGAAGTTGCGCAGCACCATCCCCATGAGGACCGTGTAGCCGACGACCAGCCACGGGTGCGGCAGCGGCTTGGCACCGCCCTTCTGCAGCAGCGGCGCGACGTGGGCGAGACCGGCGGCGATCCAGAACGGCGCGCCCACGTAGAGGACCCCGCCCACGCCGGTGTCGGTGTCGTGGTTGCGGGTGCCGATGACGACGAGCGCGAGCACGCACAGTGCGTCCCAGAGGAACGCGGTGGTGCGCTGCTTCGTCACTGCGGGCCGGGACTAGATCTCGTCGTAGTACTCGCGGCCGAGATGGGTGATCGTGTCCTCGCCCATCATCCAGCGCAGCGTGTTCTTCAGCTTGGTCAACTGGATGAAGAGGTCGTGCTCCGGGTAGAGGCCGGGCGCCACCTGCGGGCTCTTGTAGTAGAAGCTCAGCCACTCCTGGATGCCGCCCAGGCCGGCGCGCTGGGCGAGGTCCGAGTAGAGGACCAGGTCGAGCGCGAGCGGCGCGGCGAGGATGGAGTCACGGCAGAGGAAGTTGACCTTGATCTGCATCTCGTAGCCCATCCACCCGAAGATGTCGATGTTGTCCCAGCCCTCCTTGTTGTCACCACGGGGCGGGTAGTAGTTGATCTGCACCTTGTGGAAGATGTTGCCGTAGAGGTCCGGGTTCTTCGCGGGCTCGAGGATGTCCTCCAGCACGCCCAGCTTCGACTCCTCCTTCGTCTTGAAGTTCTCCGGGGCGTCCAGCACCTCGCCGTCGCGGTTGCCGAGGATGTTCGTGGAGTACCAGCCGGAGACGCCCAGCTGGCGTGCCTTCACCATGGGTGCGAGCACCGTCTTCATGAGGGTCTGGCCGGTCTTGAAGTCCTTGCCGGAGATCGCCACGTTGTTCTTCACGGAGAGCTCGCGCAGGACGGGCGTGTCGACCGCCAGGTTCGGGGAACCGTTGGCGAACGGCACACCCTCCAGGATCGCGGCGTACGCGTACAGCATCGCGGGGGAGACGGTCTCGTCGTTCGCGTCGATCGCTGCCTCGAGCGTCTCGACCGACTGGTGCGCCGGGCCGGGCTCGATGAAGATCTCCGTGCTGGCGCACCAGATCATGACGACGCGGTCGACCTTCTTCTCGTCGCGGAAGGCGTTGATGTCCGCCCGGATCGCGTTCAGCATGTCGCGCTTGTTGCCGGGCTTCACGTGCTCGCCGGTCAGGTTGCGGGCGTACTTGCGCTCGAACGCGGCCTTCATCGGGCGGATGTCGCGGAGCACGTCGCTGATCGCCTCGATGTGCTTGCCCTGCTCCAGCACCCCGGCGCGCGAGGCGGCCACGTAGGCGTCGTCCGGGAACACGTCCCAGGCCCCCCAGACGATGTCCTCGAGGCGGGCGAGCGGCACGAAGTCCTTGATGAGGCGGGTGTCGCCGTCGGTGCGCTTGCCGATGCGGATCGTGCCCATCTGGGTCATGGAGCCGAAGGGCAGGCCGATGCCGCGCTTCGTCAGCTCCACGCCGGCGATGTTAATCGTCCTGAACCACTCCAGTCGCTCGCTG
>CAYXRQ010000386.1:0-1535 GCA_964466765.1 uncultured Bifidobacterium sp.
CGGGGGGATCTCCACGGGGCGCGATGCGGTCGAGATGATGCTCGCGGGTGCCAGGGCGGTGCAGGTCGGCACCGCGACGTTCGCCCGTCCTGACGCGAGCCTGCGGATCCTCCGGGCCGCCGCGCGCGAGGCGCGGCGCGCTGGCGTCGCGACGTGGAAGGAACTCAGCGGGGCGGCGCTCACGGCCCGCTGACGCGGTGCGGAACAGTGCCGAGCGGGTGCCGCAACTAGAATCGGCACATGGATGCACGCCGGAGAGCACTCGAGACGGTGCGTGCCTGGCGCGGCGAGATCGAGAGGGCAGTCGAGGCTGGTGCCTCCCTGCCCCTGCCGGAAGTGATGTCACGGGATGACGCGGGCCACGCGTACCTCGTCAAGGTCCTCGACGTCCATCCGTGCCTCGGCAAGGTGGCGGGGCGGCGGCTGATGACCGGTCTCGGGCTGGGTCCCCGGACCCGCATCGGGGAGATGACACCGGGGGCCGTCGGGTCGGTGGTGGCGGCCTGCAGGTGCGCGCATGGGTGAGCCGCTCATCATCATCGTGTCGGGTCCCGGCGGTGCGGGGAAGGGCACGCTCGTCGACGAGCTGCTGCAGGTCGAGACCCGCATCTGGCTGAGCCGGTCGTGGACGACGCGCGCCCGGCGCGACGGCGAGCCGGAGGACGCCTACGTGTTCGTCGAACGGGCCGCCTTCGAGTCGAAGATCGCGGCCGACGGTTTCCTCGAGTGGACCGAGTTCCTCGGCAACTACTACGGCTCTCCCGTGCCGTCGCCCGATGACGACCATGACGTCCTCCTCGAGATCGAGCTGCACGGCGCCCAGCAGGTGAAGGCCCGCCATCCGGAGGCACTGCTCGTCTTCGTCATGCCGCCCTCCCGCGAGGAGCAGCAGCGCCGCCTTCTCGGGCGGGGGGACCCGGAGCACCACGTGGCGGAGAGGCTCCGGAAGGCCGAGGACGAGGAGGCTCTCGGTGGCCGGCTGGCCGACCTGGTGATCGTGAACGACGACCTGGCCCGTGCAACGGCGGAATTGCGGGATTTCATCGGTGCGGCGCGGGCAGCCCGTCGGTAGCCTGAAGAGCCGACCACGAGGAGCATCCCATGTCCCGACAGCACGATTCGATGATCGACCCGCAGATCGAGACCCTTCTCGCGCGCCCCGACCTCGAGGGCTCCAAGTTCGCGCTCGTGACCCTCGCGTCCTACCGTGCCCGCGGCATCAACTCCTACTTCAACCAGCTCGGCGAGGGCCTCGGCCATGCCATCCCGCCGCAGGTCTCCTCCGTGGCGCGCAAGCCGCTGTCGATCGCGTTCGAGGAGATCGCTGCGGGGAAGATCGTGAAGACGGAGCGCCTCGACTACGAGGAGATGGAGGCGGAGGCGGCCGAGATGTTCGGCGACCTCGGTGACTCCGACGACGCACCCGCGGAAGACGCCGAATAGGCCCACGCCCATGTCCAGCCTGAGCGGCCGGCGCATCGTCCTCGGCGTGGCCGGCGGCATCGCCGCCTACAAGAGCCTCGAGCTGATCCGCC
>CAYXRQ010000387.1:0-1534 GCA_964466765.1 uncultured Bifidobacterium sp.
GCCCCGAGCAGGCGCATCAACGGCTTGGCGCAGTGGTGGCCCGCACGCACGCACACGTTGTGCTGGTCGAGCACTTGGCTGACGTCGTGGGGGTGGACGTCGCGGTACGCGAAGCTGATCGTGGCGCCGCGGACCTCGGGGTCGCGGCTGCCGTGGATCACGATGTCGTCGCCGAAGCGGCCCTCCAGCGCCGCGAGCGTGTGCACCGTGAGTTCGTGCTCGTGGGCCCGCACGTTCGCCATGCCGATGCCCTCGAGGTAGTCGACGGCGGCGCCCAGTCCCACGACCTCCACGATGGCCTGCGTGCCCGCCTCGAACTTGGCCGGCAGTTCCGCGCAGGTGAAGCCCTCGGTGCGCACGTCCGAGATCATGTTGCCGCCGCCGAGGAATGGCGGCATGGCCTCCAGGATCTCCTCGCGCGCCCAGAGCATGCCGACGCCCGACGGCCCGACCATCTTGTGGCTGCTGAACGTCATGAAGTCCGCGTCCCAGGCCTGCACGTCGGTGGGCATGTGGGGAACGGACTGGCAGCCATCCACGATCGCCACGGCCCCGGCGCGGTGCGCGGCCGCCACGAGGTCAGCGACGGGGTTGATCGTGCCGAGCACGTTCGACATGGCGGTGAACGAGAACGCCCGCGCGCCGTCGAGGAGCCGGTCGAGGCCGGACGTGTCGAGAAGGCCGTCCGCGGTCAGCGGGACCCACCGGATCTCGAAGCCCTTCTCGGCGGCGAGCATCTGCCACGGCACGATGTTGGCGTGGTGCTCCATGTGCGTGAGCACCACGGCGTCGCCGGGGCCGAGGTTCGCCCCGCCCCAGCTGCGCACCACCAGGTTCAGTGCCTCCGTGGCGTTCTTCGTGAACACGATCTCGCTGGCAGAGCGTGCGTTCACGAACCGCGCGACCTTGGTGCGGGTGGCCTCGAAGCGGTCGGTGGCCTCGGCGGCCAGGTGGTACGCGCTGCGGTTGGTGGGGCCGTAACCGTGCTCCATGAAGGACGTCATCGCGTCGATGACCGCGTGCGGCTTCTGCGACGTGTTGGCGGAGTCGAGATACACGAGCGGCTTGCCGTTGATCCTCTCGGAGAGGATGGGGAAGTCCGCGCGGACCTTCTCGACGTCGAAGCCCATGTCAGGACCTGTACGCCTCGTAGCCGTTCTTCTCCAGCTCCGCGGCGACCTCCATGCCGCCCGACTTCACGATGCGGCCGTCCACCATGATGTGCACGAAGTCCGGCTGCAGCTCGTCGAGCAGGCGCTGGTAGTGGGTGATGAGGAGGATGCCCAGGTCCGGCCGGTCGGCGCGGACCTCGCGGATGCCCTTGGCCACGATGCGCAGCGCGTCGATGTCGAGACCGCTGTCGGTCTCGTCGAGCACCGCGAAGTCGGGCTCCAGCAGCGCCATCTGCATGATCTCGTTGCGCTTCTTCTCGCCGCCGGAGAAGCCCTCGTTCAGGTAGCGGTCCACGAAGGAGGAGTCCATGCCGAGGCGCTTCATCCAGTCCATCGCCGAGAGGCGCAGCTCCAGCACGGAG